>DASWNL010000597.1:0-2058 GCA_036399215.1 Abditibacteriaceae bacterium | reverse complement strand
CGATCTTTTTGGTGTGCGGCAACAGTTCGCTGATAGTCATGCCGCTTTGGCCGACTTTTTCAAACTTGCGACTTGTGCCCAGCAGCGTTTCGTTGCCTTTCAAAAACGCGAAACGCTTGCCTTCCAGCAAACTCGGCGGTGGCTTTTGGCCGGATAGCTCGCGCAATTTAGGTTTATCTTCAAATAGATCAAGCTGTGAAGGCGCGCCCGCCATGAACAAATAAATCACGCGCTTGGCTTTGGCAGGCGACGGGGCCGGGCGCGGCGCTAAAGGATTGGATAAATCAACGTCGCTGGGTGTCAGCGAATGCAGCGGCCCGCCGCCAGCAGCTAAGCCTTCTTTTTGCAACATCAAGTTCAGGGCAAGCGCGCCTAATCCAACGCCGCATTTTTCAAAGAAATGCCGCCGTGTGATGGCACGCGTGAGGCGCTTGTTGAAATCGTTCATGGTATTAAAGAACCCCTCCTGCCCAGAGGGCACCCGCCCCTGGTAAGGGGGCTATGCTCTGACTCAATTGGATAAGGGCAATATGAATCTTGGTCAGAAGCGCCTGATTTTAGCCCCCTTGCCAGGGGCGGGTGCCCTCTGGGCGGCAGGGGTTAAATCTATTCCCTTGTAATAAACGCATCTGTATTTAAAACTGTGCGCGCAGCAGCAACTAAAGCGGCGTTTTGTGCAGCGTCGCCTTGTTTCAAATCAGGGGATGGTGCGCTTTCGGTGAATTTCTGTGCGGCCTTTTCGTCGAGCGCGAAAGCAGCTTTTTGCTTGGCGAAATAGCTTTGCAAAACTGCCAGTTCTTTGGCTGATGGCTCACGCGAAAGGCAGAGCCAGAACATTCGTTTTAAACGACCAGAGTCGTCCGGCGCTTCTTTCAAAACACGCGCGGCAAGACCTTGCGCTATCTCTAAAAATGCCGGGTCGTTGGCTAAAGTCAGTGACTGCAAGGGCGTGTTTGAGCGCGTGCGCCGCGTGCAAACAACTTGAAAATCGGGCGAATCGAACGTCGTCAAAAGCGGAAAAGGCGAACTACGATAAAACAAGGTATAAAGCGCCCGGCGATAGCGATCAGAGCCGGTTGAAGGCGTCCACTTCTTATTCACTTGGGTAAAAGCATAAACACCTTCAGGCTGCGGCGGGCGCACGCTGGGGCCACCAATAGTCGGGCTAAACAGGCCACTGGCTGAAAGCGCCGCATCGCGCACGATTTCGGCTTCGACACGGTGGCGCGACTGCTTTGCCAAAAATAAATTCAATGGGTCTTTTTCTTTTAAATCGGGCCGCGCTTTGGAACTTTGCTGATAGGTAGCCGAGGTAACAATCAAACGGTGCATGGCTTTTTGCGACCACTTCTGTCGAACGAATTCGCGTGACAGCCAATCAAGTAGTTCGGGATGGGTGGGCGCTGAACCTTGCGAGCCGAAATCTTCTTCGGTTTCTACCAAACCTCGCCCGAAGTAACGCATCCAGATGCGGTTCATTGTGACGCGCGGCGTGAGTGGATTCTCTGATGAAACCAACCATTTCGCCAAGTCCAAACGTGTAGCGCGACCTTGATTTTTTAGCGGTGGGAGAACCGCAAGTGTGCCGGGTTCAAGCGCGCCGAGTTTTTGGTCGGGGCGCAAGAAATCGCCGCGCTGCATGAGGAAAGTTGGACGCAACTGGGCGCGCTCCTTCATAACCATCAAGTCCACTGTATTGGGTTTAGGCCGCGATGGCTCGAAAGCCGTTTCGATAAGTTTCTTCTGCTCGTCATTGCGCTTGGCTTTTTCAGTCTGCAAAGCGGCCAGCAGTTTCTGATCGGCGTCAGATAAGGCCACTGTAGGCGTTGTGGCAATGAAATCAAAAGCAAAGCGGCCAATCAAGTAGCTGTTGTTTTGCTCATGCTTGAGACGAATTTGTAATGGCTTGCCGCCTGTTGCAACGGGCTTTTCCAGAAAGAAAATCGCTTCATGGGGCGCATTCATTTTGGCGGTTGAATTGGCCCCGACATTGATAGCCCAGCCGGATTTTGGGTCGTTGTCCAAAGCGCCGCTAATGGCATAATTGGGTTGCTCATG
>DASWNL010000596.1:0-9049 GCA_036399215.1 Abditibacteriaceae bacterium | reverse complement strand
GCTGCGCTCAGAATGACAGGTCTTTTTGGCCTTAAAAGTAACGACAATGTTTATGCAACTTAAATTGGTTTTATGTGCCGCGCTGGCACTTTCTTCTCTGCCAACAACCGCTGATGAAGCGCCAAAAGTGCTGCTCGAAATGAAAGAGGGGGCCGACAGACTCCTGACGCCCAGTTCGGCTCAGGTAACGGTTTCGCGCAGCACGGAACCGTCGGGAATTGTTGTCACTATTCAACCGGGTGACGAAGGTTATCCGGGCGTCAGCCTCAAACCCGAAGGCGGCGTTTGGGATTTATCGAAACATGGTCACGTTGAAGCGCGCATCGTAAACATTGGCGAAAAGCCAGGTTCGATTTCCCTACGCGTGGATAACAACGGCAACTGGGAGGATAATCCGTGGAATACCGAAAGCGTTTATCTCCAACCGGGAGAAACCGGCACAATTAGCACCATTTTTGGCTACTCGTATGGCAAGAAACCGGGCTACGCGTTGAAACCGGATGCTGTTTCCAACTTGCTGTTATTCGCTTCTAAATTGGATGCGGTGCAAGCGTTTCGCATCGAAAGTTTGCAAGCGGCGGGGCCAGCCGGCGAAAAGCCTCCAGTTGATCCGAATTCGATTCGCATCAAGCCGGAAGATGGCGTGTTGTTGGGCCACAACGTAAAGTTCAGAACTGCCCTGAGCGCTAAAGATGTGCAGCCCACTTTGGAGAACGGGATTCTGCGCGCTGTATTTTCAGCCAATCAGGCCGAACAAAGCATCGCTTATAAGCCTTTGGAAGGTCGTTGGGATTTGCGCGAGGCTTTGCAACTGCGTGTGCGGATGAAAAACGAAGGCACGGCGCCTTTCAGTGGTCGCTTGCGCCTTGAAAGCAACGGCGGGCCATCGAATTGGGTGCAAGTGAAGTTAGAAGCGGGCGCCGAACGCGAAATCATCGTGCCGTTTTATGAGGTCAAGTCGCACAATCTCAGCGAAAAAATCAAACCAAATCAAATCAATAACGACGCGGTTTCAGCCCTGGTGATTGAAGCTGATAAATCCGATGTCAAACGAGCACTTGGTATTACCTCCATCAAAGCTGATGTGCCCACCTTGCAACTGCCTGATTGGTCAGGAAAGCGTCCCCCTGTCGAAGGTGATTGGATTCAAACCTTAAATGAAAATTTTGACGGCCCACTCGATACATCTATCTGGGAAGTTTATGGCGAGAACTACTGGGACAAGCAAAGCCACTTTAGCAAAGACAACGTGACGGTGGAAAATGGCGTGGTGAAAATCCGCTACGAAAAAAAGAAGGGTTTTCATAACGACGACCCCAAGCGAAACCAAACCGATTGGCAGTCGGGCTATCTACACACCTATGATAAATGGGCGCAGCGTTACGGTTACTTCGAGGCACGCATGAAACTGCCCAAGTCTCCAGGTTTGTGGCCTGCGTTCTGGATGATGCCGGACAGAGGCAATCGCGCCGAAGAGCAGTGGAAGCGCCAGGACACCAAATTCGGCGGCATGGAGTTCGACATCATGGAACACCTCACCCGCTGGGGGCCAAACCGCTACAACATCGCCATGCATTATGATGGCTACGATAAAGAGCACAAAAGCATCGGCTCCGATAAGATTTACGCGCAGCCCGATAAAGACGGCTTTATCACTGCCGGCTTGCTGTGGACGCCCGGTTCAGCCATCTTTTATGCCAATGGCGTAGAGGTTTCGCGTTGGGAAAATGAGCGCATTTCCAATGTGCCGGGCATCTTGATGTTTACCCTGCCAATGGGCGGTTGGGACAATGATGCTTTGGATGAAAAGAAGCTGCCGGATGATTTCATTATTGATTACGTGCGCGTCTGGCAACGAAAAGATTTAGCTTCGCCTGAAGACGGAAAAAAAGTCCCAAAGTAAAAGAAGGCCAAAATGCTGCGTTGTGTGGGTGAAAGTGTGGGTTGCATGGCATAAAGCCTTTATACACCCAACCTAAACACAACGACTCATGGAAATCACTCCTTCAAAAATCTACCATCCGGCGACGGCAGACCTTTTTGCTGATTCATTTGACGATTGGATTGAGCCAAAAAGACAAGCGCCAAATGATGAACTTGAATCTGTCAGTGTCGCAAAATGGGCGGCCTGGCCTTCTGTCGATATTTCTAACTCCTGGTCTGAGGAAAACGAAGAAACCGCGGAAAGAGCCACTCCCGCACCGTCTTCTTCAGAGCGTTGGCGGCGCCTTATGGGCTGGACAGCACTGGGATTAGGCGTTTTGCTGTTATTTGTTCCCTTGCTGTCCTCCCTTTCCTTGACTGTTTTTCCCCGCCAAGCAATGCCCGCTTCGGCTTTAACAGGCTCCCTGAAAGTTTCGGCACAAAGGCGAATGCTCTGGCAAAAAGCCATTGTGCAAAATGCTTTTGAAATGGCGCGTTGGCAGGCCAGACAACAAAACCGCAACCTCAATGCGGGTCAGAGGCTTAATGTGGCACAAAAGGCTGTTTTGTTAACCGTTAACACCAACGGCCCCGATTATGAAAATTTCGCTCATGCCAAAACAACGGGAATTGTGGACGGCACTTTGTGGAATTTAGCTTTGACCCATACTTTGCGCGGTGGAATTTTGCCGCCACAACGAACCGTGAGACACACTCGTGCCAGTATGCCCCGAACCGTCAGACGTGTGCGTGTAGCGCGGAGCATACGCCGTCGCACACCCCAGAAGCACGCCATCATTCTCGGACGTGGCCCCATTCGTGAAGACAGCGCCTCGATTATCCTCATCCGCGATTGAGTTAGTAACCACAGAGCAAGAGACAGAAGACAAGGGATTGCTCTCTTGTCTTCTGTCTCTTGCTCTGTGCTTTCTTTGTGTCTTTGTGGTTAATTCTCTCTTGTGAATGATTGGGATGTAATTGTTGTCGGTGCAGGTGCGGCGGGGTTGATGGCGGCCATTTTTGCAGCTCGCCAGGAAGTGGATGGCCAAACAGCGCGTGTTTTATTGCTGGATGGCCAAACCAAAATCGGCGCCAAAATTTTGGTGGCAGGCGGCGGACGCTGCAACGTGACTAATGAGTTCGTGGCTGCTACTCGCTTTCATAGCGAAAGTGATGAAGCAGGCAGCGCCCAAAAGCATCCCCATAAAACCTTTGTGGGTCGCGTCTTGCGCGCTTTTAGTGTTGAAGCCACGCATCGCTTTTTTCAAGAAGCCGGCGTTGAACTCAAACTCGAAGAAACCGGCAAATATTTCCCTGTTACAGATTCCGCGCGCACCGTTTTAAATGCCTTATTGCAGGAAGTTCAGAATAGCGGGGCCGTTTTGAAAACAGGCAGCCGTGTTGTAAAAATTGGCTTGCACAGCGCCCACCCAACCTCCCCCGGAGGGGGAGGAGTAATATCTTCCAAATCTTTTGCTTCCATAAGCGTAACTCCTCCCCCTCCGGGGGAGGTTGGGTGGGGGTTCCATATTACTACTTCACAAGACGAATTCTCAGCACGCGCGCTTATTGTCTGCACCGGTGGGCTGGCTTTGCCCAAAAGCGGTAGCGATGGCGCTGGTTACGACTTCGCGCGGCGTTTGGGACATTCAGTTATCTTTACCACCCCTGCGCTTTCACCCCTTATCGCCCAACCGGCGCGACACGCCGATTTGTCCGGTATTACATTAAACGTGCGGCTGACCTTGCGTGATGAAGCGCAAGTTTTAGCTTCTTATGATGGCTCGTTTTTGTTCACGCACGTTGGTTATTCGGGGCCGGTGGCCTTAAATATCTCGCGCCATTTTGCGCGCGAAAGAAAGCGACATCCTCAAGCCAAGATTTATCTGAATTTAGTGCCGCATGTCGAAGAGATTCCGGCGCGTTGGTGGCACCAATTCGCCGGTGACAATGCTAAGAGAACTCTGGTCAAAGCCTTGTCGCCGTTTTTGCCGGAACGCGTGGCCCTGATGGTAGCGCGCGAGGCCAAAATAGACGGGCAACAAACGGTTGGCAGAATTAGCGGCGATGAAATGCGGCGTGTGCAAAACACCTTATTTGATTTGCCTTTACCCATTACTGATGTCGCGCCTTATCATAAAGCCGAGGCCACAGCAGGAGGCGTTTCTTTAAATGAAATTGAACCGGCCACAATGATGTCGAAGCTACAACCAGGCCTCTTTTTCGCTGGCGAAGTGTGTGATGTGGACGGCTGGCTCGGCGGCTACAACTTTCAGTGGGCCTGGAGCAGCGGCGCCGTCGCAGGTCGCAATGCAGCACGTTTTGCTTTGAAATAGCATACAGGAAATAGAACGCGGATTTCATACGCGGAAACGGCTTTGATAAACGCAGAAGATTAGTTGGATAGTTTGGATCGGCAATCTCGTCTTTCCCGGACCTCCTTTTATCTTTCGCGCAAATCAAAGCCGTTTCCGCGTATGAAATCCGCGTTCTATTGAACCCCCGGAGTTTTAAATTTCTTTTGCAAAGCGTCGGCTTCTTGCATTACTTGTTGCAATTGCAGTTCGCGGCGATTGAGGCGGTGCAGCGCATCGTAGGCAGCGTATTTGTAAACGTCGCTCAGCGTTGGATAATTGAAAACCGACTGAATAAAAACATCAATGGTGCCGCCTTGCATCATGACCATCATGCCAATGTGAATCAGTTCCGAAGCGTTTTCTCCGATGATATGAATGCCAAGCAGTTTCTTGTCTTCCGGCGAAAGAATGAGTTTGAGCATTCCTGATGTATCGCCGATAATCTGGCCGCGTGTGTTGTTGCGATAATAAGCGCGGCCCACTTCATAATCAATAGATTTTTCGAGGCACTCTTCTTCAGTCAGGCCAACCATCGAAGTTTCGGGAATGGTGTAAATGCCATAGGGCAAAAGCGGCGCGAGGCGCGATTTGTATTTCAAATTAAACGCGTTGACCATCGCCACACGCGCTTGCTCCATCGAAGTCGAAGCCAGGGCCGGAAAGCCGATGACATCGCCCGCCGCGTAGATGTGCGGCACATTGGTGCGATAATCTTCGTCCACGACAATCAAGCCACGATTGCCGGTTTGCACACCGGCGTTTTCTAATTGCAAATCGGCGGTGTTGCTTTGCCGCCCGGCGGCGTAAAGCACTTTTTCCGCGCACAACGTTTTGCCGTTTTTGAGCTGCACTGCGACATGATTTTCGCAGGGCGTGAACGATTCATACTCTACGCCCAGTTGTAAATTGATGCGCCAGCGATTACGCATCTGGCGCATTAGAATATCGACGATTTCGCGGTCGAGGTTGGCTAAAAGTTCCGTCCGGCCATCAATCAGCGTCACGTCAATGCCAAGAGCGGCAAAAATTGAAGAATACTCGCAGCCGATAACGCCCGCGCCGATGACAAGCATGGTTTTGGGAATGCGATCCAGCCACAAAACCGAGTCGCTGTCGTAAATGTTATCGTCATCGAAAGGCACATTGTCGGGGCGATAAGGCGAACTGCCTGTTGCAATCAGAATGACTTCGCCATGCAGCACAATGTCATGCCCGGCGGTGTCCACTAAGATTTCGTGGGGCGAAGCGAAGCGCGCTAAGCCGCGATAGCGATCTACATTGTGCCAGCGCAGGTTTTCTTCAATTAAGTCCCACTCTTTTTCAACGACTTCGCGCTTACGCTCCATGAAATCGGCAACGGTGATGTTTGGCTGCAAGCTGACATTGACGCCATGCAAGCCGCGTTGGCGAAAGCCCGACAAATGCAGGGCGCTTTCGCGCAAGGTTTTGCTGGGAACAGTGCCGGTATTGACACCGGCTCCGCCGACCACCACTTCGCGCTCGACTAAAGCCACGCTTTTGCCGAAATACGCCGCCTGGGCCGCGCCCTTTTCGCCCGCCGGACCGGAGCCAATCACAATTAGATCGTAGCTTCGCATGAGATTAAAAATTCCTTTGCGCCCTCAGTATGGCTAAACTGCGAGCAACTGTGACAGGAGGTCATTTATGTTGCGTTTGATTTTAAGTCTGGTTTTGTTGTGGAACCTGGTGGCGCTCGCCGATGAGAAAATTGCTACACCTGTAGCGCCGCTTGCGGCTAACGGTGGCATCCCTGGATTGATGCCGCAAACCAAAAATAAAACGACTACCCTTATTAAGTTGAACCACATGAATCCCAAACGTATGGCGCAGCTTGTTGAACCGATGCTACAACGGTCGAAGATTGAGGACAAATCCACTTATGAGGCAGGATTTAAAGGGTGTTCGGCCTTGAATCCCAATTGGTGGTTTGTCTTTAATTTACACCTTGACGATAACTGGAAAACCGGCGTTGATTCGCTGGTTTCTATTGAAGCGCAAAATTCGCTTTTGGTGCGTGGCAGTAAGGACGCTGTTGAAAAGTTGCAACAACTGGTTCAATTATGGGACGTGCCGGAAATAGAAACCGACATGGTGCTTTACAAAATGAACGCTGCGATGCTCAAAGAGTTAAATCCCCTTTCTTCGGCATCCCCTGTCGTATTCCCTCGTTTTGTGACGATGAACCCAGACCGCAAAATTATAAATGCCGCCATTGCCGGCGGTCAGGCAAAGACAACGGTCGTGCATAGGATGCGCGGCCTAAGCGGCGAACCATCCTGTTATGGATTTGCAAGTGCCGAGGCAGGCGAGTCATACATGTTTAATCTCTCTTATATGTTCGTTGGCAATGAAGATGGCACTATCAGCACGATGATAAACCCTTCGCCACCTTATTTCCAACCTCTTGAAAACAATCCCCTGCATGTTAAAGAGGTAGGGAATTCTCAACCTGCTTTTATTTCTCGTCCCGGCGACACGCTGGCTATAGCTTTACCCAATAACAAGCAAAAGCAGCAAGGTTGGCTGTGCCTGCTTACGTCGCGCTTAGTGAAAGAAGATACTGTTCCTTAAAATGAAGTTTTCCTCCAATAACGCGTGTCTGCTAAGAATTACAAATATTCTTGCAAGCGCGCTGCTTTTTGTTTGCCTTTCCGGTTGTTCACCGCAGACAATTAAAGAAACCACGCTTTCGGTTTGGCGCAAGCAACGTGGCACAGAAAAAAAACAAGCGGTTCCTACGCGGCTCGAATGGCGTTCGCGGCCCGTCATGCCAAAAGCTGGTCTTCCCGCCTTGTGGAGTTTGAAGATTCTCGATTTGCGAACCGACCCTCATAATTTGAAAGGCGTTCGCACTTACGATGCGCCGCATGGCGTGCCGATGCACTTGTTTATCCTGTCGCGTGATGGAAGCGAATACGCGCACTTGTATCCCGACCTGCGTGACTATGGGAATTTTTTACTTCGTCCCGTTATCCCAAGGGCTGGCGCTTATCAACTCTGGGTGGATTTCATGCCCATTGATGGTTATCCAACCATGCACTCGCAAAAGTTTCTGGTTGCGGGCAATGAAATGCTAAAACCGCAGCGTTGGGCGCCAAGCAAAGCCAGCGATGGGCGTTTGGAAGCCAAAATGCAGGCGCGTGAAGAACAGAGTTTTGCAGCCAGACCTGATGCGCCGGGCTATGTTGTGCAACTGCAAAATAGGGACTGGCAAGCCAAACAATCGGTTAACGTTAAAGCGTGGGTGCTGGACGACAACAAAAAGCCTGTCACCAATTTACAATTGCACTTAGGCGGCCCGGCCTATGGCGTGGCGCTTTCTGAAGATGGCGAACAGTTTCTGCGTTTAGAAGCACAGCCGCGCCAAAAAAGTAGTCATGAAACGGAATTTAGCGTTACCTTTCCTACATCGGGGCTTTACAAAATGTGGTTGGAATTCCGTCACGAGAATAAGATCATCGTCGCGCCGTTTATAGTGCAGGTTAAGGCTTCTAAACCGAACGCGAAAAAAGGCATTGGCCCATAATGAGTTCGCCCTGCATAATTATTTTGAACGCCAAAGCCGGTGCGCTTTCTGTTTCGCTGAGCATAGAGCAGGTGCAGCAGATGGCCGAGGAAATCGGTTTGGAAGCGCGCGTTTTGGCTCCGACTTCGATAGAAGAAATGATGGAGATGGTGCGCTCGCATCAGGCGCCGGGAGCGCGCATCGCGGTTGCGGGTGGCGACGGAACTGTGGCGCGTGTGGTGCAAGAGTTAGCGCATGGCGAAACGATTCTCGGCATCTTGCCACAGGGCACTTTCAATAATTTTGCAACAGCGCTGCGCCTGCCAATGGATTTGCCTTCGGCGCTGCGCGTTTTAAAAGATGGCATGGTGCAGGAAGTCAGTCTGGGCAAGATTGAAACGGACGATGGGCAATCACGTTATTTCGCCGAGTCGGCGGGCGTTGGCCTTTTCGCTGATGCCTTAGCGCTTTATGGTGAAGGCACCAATAAAAATTTCTGGCGCGGCTTGAAAGCCATGACGCGCGTAGTGGCTTCTTTCGAGGCGCGGCGTTTGCGCTTGGAAGTGGATGGCAAAGTCACGGCAGAGCACGCCGTGATGTGCCTGGTCGCCAATACTTATCGCACAGCTCAGGCCATTCCCGTAGCGCCGGAAGCGCGTCTGACCGATGACGAATTAGACGTAATTATTGTCGGCGACTTGAAGCGCGGCGAACTTTTAAAATACTATCGCGCTTTTCGTGCGCAGGTTCACCTTAAAATGCCCAAAGTCACAGCCTTGCGTGGGAAAACCATTCGTTTGCAGTCGCAAAAGCACCTTAATGCACATTGCGATGATTCGATTGTCGGCAGCACACCCGCAACCATTACGGTGCAACCGCGCGCGCTTAAAGTTTTGGTAGATCGCTTGTAATCAAGAGAAAAGACAAGGAAAGAAGATGAAGCAGATTTTTGGAGAATTTGTCGGAGGCCGCACCTCCTTTGGTCTTCTGCTATTGCGTTTAGTAGCGGGCGCCGGCCTGATGATGCATGGCTATCCGAAAATTCAAAAACCCTTCGGCTGGATGGGCGAGGGCGCCACTACGCCCGGTTTTATGCAAGCGTTAGCTGCCCTGGCCGAATTTGGCGGCGGCGCGGCACTTGTTTTAGGCTTGCTGACGCCTTTGGCGTGCTTCGGTATTATTTGCACGATGGGTTATGCGATTTTAGTGGCGCATAAGGGCGATCCGTGGATTAAGCCCGGTG
>DASWNL010000595.1:0-8149 GCA_036399215.1 Abditibacteriaceae bacterium | reverse complement strand
CGGAGGCCGGATCGGCAGGAAAACCGGAGACATCAAAATCCACTCCGGTTAAATCACGAATCGTATTTTTGTATTCGTCGCGGTTGAGCCGACGAAGCACGATTTGCCCATCGCGCCGTGTCAGTTCGGCTTTCACCATCTGTTGCGTAATCCAGTCAACAACTTTGGCGACTTCTTCTTTGGCGGGCTGTTTTTCCTCTTTGGGAGGCATTTCGTGCGAGTTCAATACATTGACGATTTCATGCCATTTTTCCTTGCCCAGAGGGTCAAGAAAATTGGGCGCGAGGTTATCCACGCGAAAACTGCCCTTGCTTTTGGCTTCACTATGACAGCGCACGCAGTTCTCATTGAGAAACGGCGTGATGGTTTTGGCAAAGCCATCATCGGTGGGTTTGGCAATCGGCTTAGCGACAGGTTTTTGCGCGCTGTTTTGCGCACTCTGAGCAAACGCAACAGCACCGCCGAGCAAAGCAACACCCGTTAGGCCACGCGCCACATCAAAAACAAAACGTCTTTTCATGGTTGAAGAAATTATATCTTTTTTGTCGCTTCGCGATTAAAAATCGCCATTTGTGAAGGCGCCCCAATACCTTCAACTTCCGGCCCCAGCGGGCGAAATGCTACGTTATAACCAAATTTTTGCGCTACACGTTCCGCCCACTTCTGAAACTCGCTTCGCGTCCATTCAAAACGATGATCGGCATGGCGAAACTTACCGGCAGGCAAACTGGGCCACTGCACGTTGTATTCGCGATTGGGCGTGGTCAAAACGACCAGTTGAGGCCGCGCAAACTCCCACAAAACACGCTCGAAAGCAGCAAGTCGCGCTTCATCCAAATGTTCGATGACTTCGACAATAGCGGCTGCATCGTAGTCTTCGAGTCGCGCATCCCGATAGATTAGTGAGCCATGCAAGAGTTGTATTTTAGAGCGTTGTGTTTCCGAAAGCGTTTCCAAATGTAAGCGACGCGCAGCGATTTCTAAACAGCGAACCGAAACGTCCATACCGGTGATTTGCGTAAAAGATGAATCGTTGATTAATCGCTTGAGCAGGCGCCCTTCCCCGCAACCCAAATCTAAAATGCGCCGCGCGCCCTGCTCTTTCAAAACATCGCGCACCGCATCCAACCGCAAATCGTGTAATTTGATTTTCTCTTCAACGGTTTCTTCGCCTTTATCATTCTCTGGCCGTTCTTCGTCTCGCCCTTCGCCTTCTTCCATCAAGCGTTCCAAAGCGGCACGAGTTAATTCGCGGCGACGCCTCAGATAGCGGTTGACAATCCACTCTTTTTCGGGATGTTTGCTTAACCAGTCACCGCCGGCACGCAAGAGTTTTTCGACTTCATCTTCGCCAATCCAATAATGCTTATCGCCATCGAGAACCGGCAGCAGAACGTAAAGCTGTGTCAGAGCTTCGCCCAATCGAGCGGTGGTTTTGAGACGCACTTCGTAATAAAAACTCTCGCCCCATTCAGGAAACTTTTCATCCAGCGGTAAGCGGCGCGTTTCAATTTCAAAACCCAACGGCGTAAACAAGCGATGGAGCGTTTCCGCGCCGCTTTTGCACGGCACACACGAGAGGAAAATCTCTAAAGTCAACGGCGTTTGTGCCAGTTCAGGCCGCTCGCGGCTGCGACCTGAAAGCGCCGTTCGCAAAACTTGCCCCATCGCTACGCTGAGAAACGAAGATGCCACATAAGGCCGGTCATTAACATACTGGCTAAGCGCAAAGCCTTCGCGCTTGCGCACCAATCCAACCGGGTCAATATCAAGCAGCAACGCCGCCGTGCAAAGCGTTTCCTGTGCTTCGGGATAAAAAATGTGCGCCTTGCCAAAATTTAAATCAAAGGTCTGCACGCGCGCCGGGTTCTTAGCCAGCAAGTAGCCCAAATCGGTTGCCGGTTGATGCGTGGTAGAAATAGTGAGCAGCATGAAAAATCAATAGCAGTGTGCCAGACTAAGCGGCCTTATGACTGCTTTTTCTCGCCTGCTTTTCGTCGGCAATTCTTATACGTTCCGCAACGACTTGCCCGGTTTAATCGCGCAGATGGCGCCGCATGAAATTGCATCGCAAAGCATTGTCGCCGGTGGTGCCAGTTTGCGCTTGCACCTGAATAAAGGCGAAGTTGCCAAAACCTTAAACGAATCGAACTGGGACATCGTGATTCTGCAAGAGCAAAGCACGCTGCCTGTCAAGAACTGCAAGCGATTTCATGAAAACGTGCGCGAATTGCACCAGATTATCAAAGGACACGACGCACCAACGGCACTTTATCAGACCTGGGCACGCAAAAACGCACCGGAAACGCAAGAAGCGCTAAGCAGTGCTTATGAAAGCATCGCAGAGGAAATAGGCGCGCTTTTGATTCCCGTGGGCAAAGCTTGGCAAATCGCTTTAAAAATGCAGCCGGATACGCCGCTTTTCGATGCTGATGGCAGCCATCCTTCCTCTCTGGGCAGTTATTTAGCGGCTTGTGTTTTCGTGGCGGCATTATGGCAAAAAGACCCGCGCGGCTTGACAGTGCCGGAAGATTTACAAATTGAAGATGCGCACACTGCCTTAGTGCGTGATGCGGCGTGGCAATCTCTACAGGCATAACGGTATAATGCCCGGCGATGAATCGTGATTCCCAGCGCCAGGTGCGCCTTTTTATTTTTGCCGTCGTAATCATCTTCGCCATTGTGCGAAGTTGTCAACGACAAGAGCCGCAGCCGCCGCAACGTCCCGAACGCACACCGGCACCACGCCGCACGCCTTCGGCACGGCGCACACCGCGCCCCGACAATGTAAGGCCGTTGGTTTTGCTACCGCGCAACGCCGATAACAGTAATGTGCTTTTGGGAATGCCAGCACCCGCCTCACAAAATGCCGAAAACTTCTTGGTTGAACGCCCGCAATATGCCCTGTCTTACAACAGTTCGGAAGGTGGCCCCAACTGGGTCAGTTGGCATTTGGAAGCAGCCAATATAGGTGATGAGCCGCGCGGCAAGTTTCGCCCTGACCCGATGCTGCCCGACAATTGGCAGATTCGCCCCAACGATTATAAAGGCAGCGGCTATGATCGCGGCCATGTTTGCCCCAGCGGCGACCGCACGGCGACGCCGGAAGATAATGACGCCACGTTTATGATGTCGAATATGTTGCCGCAAACCGCTGCTTTAAATCAACACGTTTGGAAAGACCTGGAAGATTACTGCCGCGATCTGGCTAAAGATGGCAACGAATTGTATATCGTGGCCAGTGGAATTGGCTCGATTGAACGCATTGGGCGCGGCAAAATCAATGTGCCCGCGCAATGCTGGAAAATCATTCTTGTTTTGCCATTAGGGGATGGTGATTTATCTCGTATTGATGACCGAACACGTGTTATCGCGGTGCTGATGCCGAATCAGGAAAATGCTCAAGTCGAAAAAGCTCAATGGTCGCAATATGCTACCAGCGTCGCGCAAATCGAAAAAGCAACGGGCTACGATTTCTTCCCAAATGTCCCGGCAGGCGTAAGAAGAAAGTTGCTCGCAAAAGTGGATACACGTTAATCGTTGAGCAGGATACCGGATGCTGCATAACGAATTTCATCAAGCATCTGGTATCTTGCATCAGATTCACGTTTCCACGACTTTCGTCCTGACTCCCGCTAATCCATCATCGGTTTTGCCAACGATAAAAACGTCCAGATCGGTTTCGCCAAAGCGAAAGACTTTTACATCTTTGAGGTTTTCCTCTAATGTTGTTTGCAAGTTTTGAAAACGCCGCGCTTCGGCTATTTCTTCATCGTTCATCCATTCTTCTTCAATAGCTACCGGCTCGAAGAGTTCATCGAGCACCTGCGTTGAAACCGGGGCATCATCGGGCAATTTCGCTTGTTGCTTTATGAATTCGGGCGTTAGTTCTTCGCTTTCGGTAGGCCAGAAAAACGGCTCTAAAGGGGCGTCGGTTTCGCTGATGTAAAGCAAATCTTTGGCGGCAGCTTCAAGTTTTTCTAAAATCGAATTCTTATTGTCCTGTGGCTTTTCCTGTGACAGTTCGGGTTCTTTTTTTGTCTTTTTCTTTTTCGTTTTCATAAGCGCGCAGTCTAACGCAGCAGATGCTACACATTAGTTTTTCGCCATGTCTTTAACATGTGTGACACGATTGCGCCCGGCTTCTTTGGAAGCATAAAGCGCGGCATCAGCACCGGCTGTCATTTCAGCGCGGGCACGCATTTCGGGACGAAAAGTGCAAACGCCAATGCTGGCTGTCACTTCGCGATTCGGCCATTCGCGACCTTCGATTTTTTCACGTAACCGCTCGGCTAAAATCATGGCGCCCGGCGCTTCAGTGCCGGTGAGAATCAAAGCGAACTCTTCGCCTCCATAACGCGCTGCAATGTCTGTCCCTCTCACGCCGTCACCTAAAATCTTCGCCACACCTTTAAGCACTTCATCGCCCGCCGGATGGCCGAAACTGTCGTTGTATTGCTTGAATTTATCTACATCCAACAAAAGCAATGAAAGTGGCGCACCATAACGGCGGGCGCGTAAAAATTCTTCTTCCAAGCGCTGGTCGAACGTGCGGCGATTTTTTAGGCCGGTCAAGCCATCGGTTGTCGCTAAGGCTTCCAGTTGCGCGTTGGCAGCCAATAGCTCCATCTGCTTGGTTTCCAACTCCTGTTGCCGCGCATCCAAAGCGGTTCGCGTTTCAAAGCGCTCGATTTCGCCGCCGACCCATTGCGCCATGAGTTGCAATACTTCGAGGTCGCTTTCGCCAAATGGCGTCGTGCGCGGTGTGATTGAAGAAAAATTCAGCGCGCCATAAATCTGCCCACCGACGGAGACTAAAATTCCCAGCGCCGCATCCCGCTCGGTTAATTCCTGTTGGGGACGCGCTTCTCCTGATAAGGCCACGCGTGTCAGAGCAGCCAGCCCTGGCGGCGCCCCGGCAGCAGTGCCACTGGCGACATCTAAATCGTAAGTTCGTCCCCGGCGAATGCGCTCATCCGGTGAAACGACCTGCACCAAATCTAAGCGCACATGGCGCGGCAAAGCCTCTTTCACTAATTCCTGCTCCACGGCAAATTCGCAGAGCACGCCGGTTTCCAGACCATAACGGCGGCAACCCATTTGAAGCAGCGAGCGAATCTTTTCCATCAAGTCGCTTTCTTCGCCGCCGACGACAAGGGCCAGATCATGAATCGCATCGCGGGCGTTTTGCCAGTTTTTCTCACTCTCGTGGCGACGCGTTATATCTTCCAGAAGCAAAGCCGCAAAAGGGCCGCTGCCCACGCCATGAATCACGCCTTGATCGGGTAAGCGGGCAACAGTCAGGCGGCCTCGGATGGGTTGTCCATCTTTACGGTAAACCGGATGTTCGGTTTGAAAAAGCGCGATTTTCCCATCGCGCATATCGGCCCAGTAGTCTTTTATTTTTAAAGCATCATCCGGCACCGCAATATGTTCCAGAGTTAAGCCGCGCAGCGAAGCTGTGTCATAGCCTAACATTGTGCCAAGCACTCCATTGGTGCGTAAAATCTGGCCTTGCGCATCGGTTTCAGCGAAACCAAAACCGGCAACTTCCGAAAGGGTGCGCCAAACGGCGGCATCATTTTTCAGCGGCGCTTGTGCTGCCTGCGGTTTTTTGCGTGATAGCAAAACCGCGCCACTACCAATGAGTAAGAGCGCCCCGACGCCATAGAGCAGGTAATTTGGCTTTGCCGGCGTGGATGGCGTTTTTACATTTTGGTTTGCGCCCTGGCGTTTCGGTTTGCTTTGCGCCTGTGCAGGGGGCAAAATAAAGGTGGCCATCAGACAGGCCAATACAACGATTTCCCACAGCACAAAACCTCTGGAAGTTATTTTCATCTTTACCCATCGCAATTCAGATACTGAGTTAAAACCGTTTTCAGCCTTTATATTTCCACAAATCATTCTTCTTTGCGCAGAGTGAGGCCGAAATCTCACCGCAGAAGCTGCATGTTCTGTAAGTTTTTGTGCGGGCAATCATTTTTCTGTCGTCACATGACAATGGCTTGGTTATAATGAAAAACAGTCAAGTTTGGAGGAAACAACCATGAAGAAGTTTTTGTTGGCCGCTCTTATCGCGGCGAGTATGAGTGCTGGGTTCCCCGGCCACGCCGAAGACGCCAAAAAAGAAGCACCTAAGGTTACCGAGGTGCGCGTTTGCCCGATGGCTAATAAAGCCGTCAAAGGCGATGGCGCCGGTAGCAGCGATTTCAAAACCTATAAAGTGTTCTTCTGCTGCGGTGGCTGCAAGGGCGGCTTCGACAAACTGACCGACGAAGCCAAGCAGCAAAAAGTAGATGCCGCTTTGAAGACTCAAGAAGACGCCAAACCCAAAGCCTAATTACCAAAGCAAAAAGCCGGAAAACTCAAGGGTTTTCCGGCTTTTTTGTTTTGGTATCTGTTTAGTTTCTCTATGCAACGACAAAAACTTTTGTTTCTCTATGCCCAATCGCCCGACCTGCGCAGCGGCATTGGCGCCTGGACGATTTTTGATGCGACTGGACAAGAAGAGCACACCACCGGTGATAGCGAAACGCCCCCCTACTCTTCGGTTTTCGCCGCCATGAAAGATGGCTGGCGCGTGATGCAAGTCCCCCAACAGTTTCCCGCCTATCCCGGCATGGAACTGAGCACCAGTTTCCTGCGCTTTGAATATGTGCTGGAAAAGTTGGAGATCATTTCGGAATAGAACGCAAATCACGCAAATTCTAAGAAATTTACGGAAATTTTCGTAAATTTTCGTAAATTTCTTAGAATCAGTTCATGAAGTGTCGTTTGGGGCACAAAGTTAAGAGTATTGTCATTCTGAGCTTGCGAAGAATCTACTCTTAAATCAAATTTACCATTAGATTCTTTGCAAGCTCAGAATGAAGTGGTTCGCCAGCTTACGAATTTTGTTGACTTTGCAAACTGATTCTTAAAAAGATTTGCGAAAACTCGCGTTCATTGGCGGAATTTGCGTTCTATTCAAAGGAAATCATGGACAAACAATATCTTTTAACTTCGGTGCAAATGGCGAATTTCGTCGCCGATGGAATGCTGCGCTTCGATGAATTGGTGCCTGAAGCCATCAATGACGAAGCGATGCGAGAACTTGACGAAAAGCTCATCAATTTCGGTTACGAAACACAAGGCCAGCCGCTTTCAAATTTATGGCAGGATTCGCAAGGTTTTGGCGCCATGATTCGCTTGCCGCAGGTGCAGGGCATCATTGAAAGTCTCATCGGCCCCAACCCGCTTTACGATCATCATTGCCCGCATCGCGTGCCGCCCCGCAAATTCGATGGCCAAACCTGGCACGCCGATGCCATCATTGATACGCGCCAACACTTCGACATTCAACTGTTCTATTATCCGCATGATGTGCCGCGTGAAATGGGCGGCACCATGTTTTTGCCGGGCAGCCATTTGCGGCGCGTTCACGAAAGTGAAATCGGGCGCTATCAAAACTTCGTCGGCCAAGTGCCGATGGTTTGCAAAGCTGGCACTTTAGCCGTTGCGCATCATGGTTTGTGGCACTGCGCCCAACCGAATCACACCGATCAGATGCGTTATATGTTCAAGCTGCGCCTTAACCCGACAGTGCGGCAAAAACTGTTATGGAATACGGACGATTTGGATGATCCAAAGATTAATGGCATTTTGTTCCGCGATCATCGCTGGTATGGCATCGAAAGCCGTCTCGAATACGCCCAACGCATCAAGTTCTGGCGCTTTCTGACCGGCAATGAATCATTCGATGCCAACTACTGGCTAACGCGCATCGAAAACATGCCGGAAAATTTAGCCGTAGCCGCGTGAGCCAAAATATCGGATGTAAAATATCGCCGGGAGGCCGTTATGAAAAAATGCCTGCTTGTGTTCTCGTTGTTGCTAATGTTAGCGCCGGTGTGGGCCAAAGCGTGGGCGCCACGGCCTAATATCATCTTCGTGTTGGCTGATGACCTGGGGCTGGATGGTGTGAGTTGTTACGGCGCGGATAAATATAAAACGCCCAACGTAGACGCTTTAGCCGCTTCGGGCACGCGCTTTCAAACAGCTTATGCCACGCCGCTTTGCGGGCCGTCGCGCTGCTTGTTATTAACGGGACGCTATGGTTTTCGCACCGGTGGCATAGTCAATCAATCGTGGCGTCCCGGTGGGCCGGGTG
>DASWNL010000594.1:0-7794 GCA_036399215.1 Abditibacteriaceae bacterium | reverse complement strand
CACCGGCAAGAAACGGTCAAGTAATGTTCCTCGCTTTGGAATAAGCTGCCAGCGTTGCCCGATAGCGCCCGGCGCGCCTACAGGTGCAGCCAAGGTTGATGAAGAAGCGCCTAGATCAAACTGCGGCTTTGATGAAGACTCGGATGTTTGCGGCGCGGATAGATTGGTCAGGGATGGATTTTGGGCCGGTGGTGAAACCGTTTCGCGCGCTTTCCAAATCGCAAAGGCCAGAACCACACTCACGACCTTGGCGATAACCGGTGTGTTCAGCGTCAGCGAACCGGCCAAAGCCCCCATTAGAACGGCTCCCGCCGCTGTAGCCCCATAACCTAAAAGTGGGGACGGACTCAGCTTTTTCAAAACAGAGCCGACGGCACTCAGCGTGGCGATAGCAACCATTAATGACGCCATCATCAGGCCAATGGACATGATTAAGAGCGACAGATCAGAACCGTTTCGACCCCGAAAATAAATGAAGCCGCCAACAGACAAGGCCAATGCGGTTGCCAAAGATTCCTGTGTCCATAGCCCGCGCCGTTCCAGGGCATCGCTCCACTCCTGGGCCGCCATGTAAAGCGCCGCACCGCAGGCCAGCAAAAAGGCCGTGCCTTGCAAGGACGGGATCGCGTAATCCAGGCCCAATCCTAATAGCAATAGGCCGAAAAGCAGGGCATCAAAAAGTCCATTGGATACTACCATTGTGATTTGAGGATAACAAAACAACAAATTTGAATTTTGAAATTTTAATTTTGAATGAGTTTTGCTGATTCAAAATTAAAAATTCATAATTCAAAATTGCTATTTAGTCCTTCACTCCTCCGAAGCGGCGTTCGCGGGTGCCAAAATCGGCCAGAGCGCGATGCAATTCTCCCGCGCTAAAATCGGGCCAGAGAGTGGGTGTCACCCATAACTCGGCGTAAGCGATTTGCCAGGGCAAGAAGTTGGAAATTCTCATTTCCCCCCCGGTGCGAATCATCAAATCCGGTTCGGGTTGGCCCGCTGTGTAAAGTGCCTCACCTATGTCCGTTTCAGTGAGATTCTCCGGCTTTAAAGTGCCCGCTTGCACTTTCTGCAAAAGCGTGCGGAAGGCATCCGTCAGTTCGGCGCGTCCACCATAATTCAGAGCCAGATTTAAAATCAAGCCGTTGTTTTGCGCCGTGCTATCAGCGCAACTGTCCAATTGGCGCAATAAATGGTCGGGCAAGCCTTGGCGCCGTCCGATGTGGCGCACCTGGACATTATTGGCGATCATTTCGGGCAGTTCGCTTTTCAAGTTGCGCGTAATCAAGCGCAAAAGCGCCGATACTTCCGATGAAGGTCGCTTCCAATTTTCAGTTGAAAAAGTGTAAAGCGTGAGCGCGGGAATACGCAGGTTGACACACTCTTGAATGATGTCGCGCGTGGTGCGGGCGCCAATGCTATGGCCACGAATTACCATAAAGCCGCGCTGCTTGGCCCAACGCCGATTGCCATCCATAATAATGGCAATGTGTTGTGGCAGTTTTTGCGGGTCAAGTGCAGGAGAATCGGCGGGCATAGCGGCAGGTGTGCTGGACGAAGCTGTAACGGAACGAGTGCGAGTCAATGACGGCATGATAAAGGAAAGGGCAACGCTCGTCGAAAATTAACAAGCAGCAGTTCAAGAATTTGTTAAGAGCTAAAGTTCACGGCTAATCAACAGTTTGCTCGCGGGCCACAATGAATTCGTAGGCGTCCTGATTGGATACACGGTAATGCAAAACACGCCAATCGCCCGTTGCTTTTTCGGCACGGGGCGGCGCCGTTTCGATAACTGTGATTTTCTCGCTGTTAATCCCCTGCGTAGCCAACAACGCATGTGCTGTTGCCACAGGAAGGCCAATCAGGTTTGTCTTTTGTGACTGTTCATTTGTTCTTGTAATCATTTTGGAAGGTTTAAGTAGAGGCGCAAAGCAGGACTCAGAATGACAAAACTCTATGACTCTGAAGCAGACTTCTGCTTTTGAAGGGCAAATTGATTCTTAATTCTCTGCTCTCCCAACTAATGACAAAGGACAAATGACGAAAGACTAAACCTCCAAAATATCTGCTTCTTTTGCAACACGCAACTTATCGGCGTCGGCAGTGATGCGGTCGGTGATTTTTTGCACTTCGCCTTCATAACGGGCCACTTCGTCTTTGGAAAGCGCGCCGTCTTTTTCCATTTTCTTCAACTGATCATTGGCATCGCGGCGGATGTTACGAATCGCCACTTTATGCGCTTCGGTTTTTTTGCCCGCTGTTTTCACCATCTCTTTGCGGCGCTCTTCGTTAAGTGTCGGAACGGAAACGCGCACGTTGTCTCCGTCTTTAATGGCTTGCATTCCCAGGTCACTTTTGGAAATTGCATTTGAGATGGCGCCGGACAGGGATTTATCCCACGGCGCAATGACAAGCTGGCGCGGGTCGGGTGCGGAAATGTTGGCAACCTGTTTGAGTGGCGTGGGCGTGCCGTAGTAATCTACGGTAATGCGATCTAATAAGGCCGGATTGGCGCGCCCGGTGCGTAGCGTGGCAAGATCATTTTCCAGGTCTTGCAACGTCGTTTTCATGCGGCGCTCCATTTCGGCGAGAACTTGTTTGGGCATGATGCGGCTCCTTTGCAACTCCTTCAAAAAGGGAGTGAATGTTCAATTTTGGCGCGTTGCATCTTATCAAAGCCAGGCTTAGGGTTCAAAGAGTGGCGAATGCAGAGTGCGGAATGTTTGCGCTATTCCATTCCGCACTCTGCATTCTGCATTACTTGAGGCCCAGGCCCAGTTCTTCGCGGCAGTAGCGCAAGCTGCGTTCAAGTTCGGCTTTTTGATATTCGGCGTCGTTGGCTTTGCCGGGCTGCAAGGGCTTGCCGCTGCGCGCTAAACGCATCAGACCGGCGAAATCATGGGCGCGCACGTCTTCGTAAGGCGCCCAGAAATCGCTTTTGCCCAGTTCAAAAGGCCTGGCAAAACCCGAAATAATCTCCAATTGAACCGGCACACCGGGACAAAGTGTGGCAAAGCGGTCGAAATAGGCCTTCCAATCCACTTGTCCTTCGCCCATTGCTGTCCATTGCACCACGATATTCTCTTTGTCTTGCCACACCATCGAATCGCGGATGCCCGTTGAAACCGCGTAAGGCCCCAGGAGTTCAAGATTTCTCGCCGGGTCTTCCAAAGCCCACGTCGCATTGCCCGAATCGAGAGTGGCACCGACGAAATCGGGGCCAATAGATTCAATAAGCTGCACCAATTCGCGCGCCTGCATGTCGCCGGCGTGGTTTTCGATGGCGATCTTAACGCCGCTATCTAAGGCCAAAGGCAGCACAGCGCGACACACTTCCGCGACATCGTGCATACGCGCCCGAATGCCGCCTTCACTTAAGCGGTCTGCGGCGTTGCCCAGATAACAACGCGCTACTGGCGAACCGAGGGCTTTGGCAACGCGAATGGTGAGCGACAAATGCGTAATGGCATCGCCCCATTTGGCATCGTAGGTTTTTGAGGTCGGGCAAATGCTGCCTGTGCCAGCGTGAATCTTCAGGCCTAAATCATCGGCCTTCTTTTTTAAGTCACGCAAATAGTTTTCGTTGTGATTCTCGTAAACATTAAGGTCGGAAAACAAAACTGTGTCGCACTTTTGCGCTCCGGCATAATCAAGCAGTTGCGAGGCCTTCCAGCCCAGAGCGCGAATCGAAAAGTTGTCGAAGCCCAGAGGAATATTGCGTTTCATAATCGTTTTTTGATGAGTTCCTTTACCGCCATTATGCTTAGAAAAGTCAGGCCGGCCAGGCCGCACAGCGAAACAAAAAAGGCAAAGCGCACCGTTTGCGGCTCATAAACAAGGGTAACGCGATGCACACCTTTTGGCACCTGCACGCCGCGAAACAGATAGTTAGCGGGCCTAACCTGTAATTGAGCGCCCGATTTTTCATAAGCGCGCCAGCCGGGATGCAAAGTGTCGCCAATCACCAGAATAGCGGGCTGCTGAGTGGCTAAATCCACCTCAAAACGGTTCGAGTCGCGCCGCCAATTGATAATTTGCCCTGGTGCGCCTTTGTGTTGGACTTTAAAATCGCCTGGTGCAACAATCACAGGTTGCTTTTGCTTTAAAAAATCGCTCCCGGCCAACTTTTCCAGGGCTTGCAGTTGATTCTCACTGTTCTGTGATTTTTCAGGCCGTTCGATTACATTGGCCGAAAGATAAACGCGCGGCCAGGCGCCTTGATGTTGCCACAGCGCCCATGAATCACTCTGAAAAATTAAGCGTGGTGGGCCAAAATTGGTTTGCGGCGGTTTGATAATGGGCGCCTGCAAAGTATGCGTCACACCTGCCACACGCAAAAGCGCCGTTCTTCGTGTAGGTTGATAAGGGTAAGCGAAAGAATCCTGGCGCTCCATCTGATTGGCAAAAACGAAAAAACGATAAGGCCCAAAGGGATCATAGCCGCTGAACAAATCTACGCCGTGCGGCACACCCACGCTCCAGGCGTAGGTGCTCCATTCCTCGGTGAAATCGGTATCCCAACGCTGTCCGGTTTGATGCTGCATGACTAAGTCATCGGGCCAGTTAGCAGCAGCCTGCATACGCGGCGTAACCGGAAGCGCCGATTGCCATGAGATAACAATTAATTGCAGCGCCATTAAACCTAATAATAGTTGAGATAGCTGCCGCTGTTTGAGCGATTTTGCCAGCAATAAGGCGCCGAAACCGGCAATCAGGGCACTTGAGATGCAGGAAAACAATGCCGTCTGTCGCAAAACTTGCGCGGCTTGCGTGGCTTCTGTTGCAGTTCGCCCGGCATTCCATTGCGCGAACTCCATCCAAAAGGGGATTTCGGCGGGAAAAACAAAAATGACTAAAGCCAAAATACCAAGTCCAATGCTCAAGGCGCCTAAGACATAGCGGAAAATCGTGCTGGGGTTGGAAAAAGCACGCGGCTCAGCAAAACGCTGCCGGCACCCTTCAAAAGCAAAACCGGCGAGCAGCGCGGCCAAAATATGCCACAGGCTCAGCCAACGAACCGGAATATGCAGCGATTTGAAAAAGGGCAATCCTTCGTAGGCTAAGCGATACAGAAATGTTTTGTTGCCCAAAGAGAGCACCAACGAGAGATACATGGCAGCCCATAACCACCACACTGCACGCGGCAAAACAGATGTTTGATTGATGCGCCGGCGCGCCAGCAAAGGCGCACCTAAGGCCAGCAGCGCCGGAATCAAACCAATGGAAGCCGATTCTTCAAAAGACAAATGACGCGTGCTCCACTGCCAAGTTGAATCGCCGCCGAAAAAATCAGGGAGCAGCAAGCGAACCAGAGTGCGCCAACTACCAGAGCCGGTAATTGCACTCTGATAGGTCATGCCGAATCGGCGCAATCCCAGTCCCGATGTCTCCACAAAAGGCAGCAGGGAAGCAGCGCCTAAAGCGGCGCATAAAATGAAAGCGGCTAAAGATAGGTTCCAGGGCAGCCTCGGCCAGTGAGCGCGATGAGTCAGCAAGTAAATAACAACAAGAGCACTTGTCAGCGCCAACCCCAGAAGCGCAGTAAGAGGATGCCCGGCGTGGAGCAATGCCGCAGCGCAAAGCACAACTGATAATCCTGCGCGCCGTTGGATTCCCTGTTCGCTGCGTAAAAACCATAAGGTGCAGCCGAGTAACCAGGGAATCCAGGCACGCGTGGCGTGCCAGGTCATGTGCCCGGCGTAAAGCCGCGCCGGGACTGTGGCTCCAAGGGCCAAACATAAGGCCACCAATAATGAAGCAGAGGGGCTTAGCCGAAGAGTGCGCCCCAAAAAGTAACCACCCAAAGCCAGCCAGAGTTGATGCCCGAAAGCATCTATCCATAAAGCGGTTTGGGTTGGAAAAACAAGATAGATGCTGTTAGGCAGATAAAGCAGCGCGCTTTGCCCATTGGAAAAAAAAGGCATCCCGCAAAAAATGTGCGGATTCCAGAGCGGCCAAACACCACTGTGCAAAGCCTGCCTCGAAAAATCACGCCAGGGCAGAAACTGCGACAGGGCGTCCTTGCCAAAAGGAGCGATGCCATTGAACAAAGCCCACAGCGCCGGTGCTTGTGCGATAAAAATGAAAAGCGCCAAAGCAGCGCATAAGCGCCAGCGGAAGGTAACCCGAAAAATAGCAAGCATCGAACAATTTAAAAGTAATGGCTATGAAGGTGTAAACAAAATCGAGAAAAGACAAAGAGTGAGAGCGTTGTCATTCCCGCCCCGCGGGAATCCAGGCAAAAGAGTATTAACAGCATCTTGTTGCAAACAGGCAATCGTATGGATTTCCGCGGGGCGGGAATGACACTCTTTTGTTTCGCCCAAAATCTTACTTTGTTTACATCCCCTAAGAGTGCGGCGCAGTTTAGCGTTGCGGCCAAGTTCTGCGTCTTCCAGGTGTTGCCCCGCGATTTTCCTGCAAAATTGCGCCTCTTCCATGCATGGCATAGACTTTTGCCGCTTTCGGGTATAGTTTTTCTGAATGAAGGATTGAGAATACAGCATTAAGAAAGTTTTCCGCTTTCTCAATTCTGTATTCTTATAGCCTCAATTTTCTACGGGTGTTGCTTTGATTGAGTTTCAAGATGTTGAAGTGCGTTATCGCACCGGACGGGGCCGTGATGTGCAGGCTGTGGCAGGTGTGACGCTACGCATTAACCCTGGCGAATGGGTGTTTTTCGTGGGCGCAACGGGAGCCGGTAAAAGCACACTGCTGAGATTGGTTTACGCCGGGGCACAAGCTACAAAAGGTAAAGTCATCGTAGATGGGCGCGATGTAACGAATCTACCGCAACATCAAATTCCCTGGCTGCGCCGCAAGTTGGGCGTGGTGTTTCAAGATTTTCAGTTGCTGGAGCAAAAAACCGTCTGGGAAAACGTTGCCTTCGCTTTGCAAGTAACCGGAACACCGCGTCATAAATTATCTTCTGCGGTCGCTCAGGCCCTGGATACGGTTGGACTTTCGCATCGCGCTGGTTCACGCCCTCGTGAACTTTCCGGTGGCGAGCAGCAGCGCGCCGCCATCGCCCGTGCCATTGTCAATGAACCCTTGATTCTCTTAGCTGATGAGCCGACCGGCAACCTTGACCCGGCTACAGGCCATGAAATCGCTGAAGTTTTGCAGCGCGTTCACGAGCGTGGCACAACGGTGTTAATGGCAACCCATGACCGAGCCTTAGTAGATGCCATGCGCCGCCGCGTAGTGCGCTTTGCCAACGGCAAGTTGGTTTCCGATGATCTGCAAGGCGTTTATCAAATTGATGAAGAACCACGCGGTTTATCGGCGCAAAAAGGTGATGCTTTAATGCGCGCCCTATTGGACAAAGAAGACAAAGACGATGCCGAGCGAGAAAGTCATCGAGAAGCTCTATTGGCTGAAAGTTATGAAGAACCAGCTACTGAATCCGAGGAAGTTGCAGAGTTAACCGAAGCAGAAAGCGTTATTAATCCTGTTTCAACAGAAAGCAATGAAGTGGTGGTAAGCGAAGTTGTGTTACAGGCTGATCAAGTAAATCAGCCTGAGCCGACACCGCAGCCAATAAAGATTGATGGTGAGGTGCGACAAGTGGACACACGCCCGTGGATTGGGCGCAGCGAAGTGCGTTCGTCCTTGAAAAATACAGCGCCCCTTGGCACGGCAGAGAATCCTTTAGTCGTCGGCGTCGAAAACGAAGAACTTTAGAAAATGAAGAATTGAGAATTCTCGAAAATGCCTCTTGAATTTATTTTATTTTGGACGCGCGAAACGTTGTCGAACCTGATTCGCAATCGTTTGATGAGTTTGCTGGCCATG
>DASWNL010000593.1:0-2959 GCA_036399215.1 Abditibacteriaceae bacterium | reverse complement strand
TCTAAAGCTATGCCAATCTAAAGCTATGCCAATCTAAAGCTGCTCCACATCAGTCGGAGCAGCTTTTTGTGTTTAGAGCGGCCTGCCTTTTTCGTAACCTAAGACCACCTCATGAAAGCGCCGACAGAAGCCTATCGGCTTCAGAAACAAAGATGGCCTGCACAAGGTCGCCATATTCTAGCCCATTGTGCTGCTTAAAATCGCTTTGTGAACAGAACCCTTTCTGCGCTGGGGCTCGGAAATACAACTAACCACGTCGTAGACGTTCGTCCCCACTAACGAATATGCAGAACTTGAAGTGGCATGACAATCCGTCTCTTAACGCCACACCTTCGCTGCCTTCCGAAACCACCATCGGGTTGCGCCACTTTCAGTTTAAGGACCTGTCACGCGAGGATATTTCGACCGGCAGGCGTGAATTCATGGTCTCGGTGTTTTATCGCGCAGAAACAGATGTCACTGCACCTCGCGCTCGCCTGACCGATATCTTGCAGCCGCGCATTGAAGAGGCTCTAGATCTCCTGTCACTGGGTATTGGATTGACTGCTCACGAGAAGGATACCCTCTTTTCCCGCCTCGTTTCGTTGACACTGCGGGCGCAACGCGATCTGCGGCCACTGCACTCTCGTTCTCCGGTGCTGATCTTCTACCCGGGCGGGCAGGGCCATCGCCTTGCCAATGCCGCACTGTGCGAAGCATTAGCCTGCAAGGGTTATGTCGTTTTCGCCCTCGATGCGCCACGCGATGCGCCAGTTGTAGTGTTTCCCGATGGGCGCATGGTCACGCCCCCTGCGCCAGACGACGAAAGCTATATCTGGCCCCGCGTGGCCGATGTGTGCCATCTGCTGGACGAACTGGAAACCCTAAACTCGGCAGGCCCATTTGCCGGGGTTTTGGACTTGAGCCGCGTTGGCATGTTCGGCCACTCGCGTGGTGGCTACTTATCCAATATCTGCGCCGTCGAGGATGAGCGAATCGGCGCGGCCTGCAATATGGATGGGTTTTTATGGGGTCTATGGGTGCCAGAGGGAACTGGCCTCGACCAATACCCCCTTGAGTTTCAGCAGCGCGCTCGCGCGCTTGAAACGCCACTCCTCCGCCTTCGCGGTGATCAAGGTGGTGTTGAAGCCGCACGCCGCGGGTTTGAAGAAGAACGCCTCGACTTTGGTGGCGATTTCATTTATGCGGCACTTCACGGGTATACCCATGGCGACTTCGCAACTATACCTTGGCTGTGCGGCGCCCCCGAAGATTTGGGTAAGAACGCTGAACGTCCTTTGGCAGACCCTGCGCGCGTTGAATTACTTTCTGGGCTACTAGTGTCGTTCTTTGATACCTACCTGCTAGGGGAGCGGTCTGGGATACCGTTTTTGGTGGCGCTAGAGGAGCACATTGGAATGGATGTGTTTTCGGAGCTACAAATCTCGCGGGGTGAATAGCTCCCAGGACGAGTAACAATGCCAGCACATCACTAGGCCACAGCACATCAACAGGCCACAGCACAACAAATCATTGCGCCGCGACTGCCTACGGCCTTGTTCGTTCCTCGCTTCGTTTCCGGCAAGAGTGAACTCTGACTTGTCCAGCAGGCGCGCAAGATCGAGGAAAGCGAAACTCTCCCACATGGAATACAAGCGGCTGGGTGCGGCCGCCATCATTCTGAATGGAGCTGGCGATGTGCTGTTGGTCAAGCTCGGCTACGGTCCTCTCAATTGGGAACTGCCGGGTGGCGGTGCGGAAGCCGGTGAGTCGATCGTCGAAACGGCGTTGCGTGAAGTGCGAGAGGAAACCGGCCTCCGTGTCATAGCGAAACGAACTAGCGGCGTTTGCTATGACACGGCTACGGATATGTTGCACTTCGCTTTTCTGCAACCCAGTGTGGTGAAGAAGTTCACCCTTGTGTTTGACGCTCCAAAATGCGAGCGGCCTGGCGCTCAAGGTTCCGGCGGGCGGGTTTGGCTTTGGACAGGATGCGGTCATCAAGGTGCTGACGGTGAGTGAGTAGGGAGGTGAAAGAACATGACACCCCATAAAGGTGACAATAGACGGAACATCGAAAGCGCCGCCCCAAAACATTGGGGCGGCACCTTTTGTCTGCGTAAGCGAATCGATACCGGCGAAACCACTCGATAATACACAGTCGATATTTATCCGTTTATCCCTCTACACCACATCGAGATTACGTATATGCCCATTATGTGCCTTTGAGGGATGCGGCTTACACTGCGGGCATGAAACGAAAAGTCGCTCCTTTAGCGTTTGCCGCGGTGTTCCATTTGATAGCGCTTTCATGGGCTACTCCCGAGCAGAACGTGGCGGTGTCCCAGCCAGTCTGCCCCACCCACAATCAGGTTATGAAAAAGGGTCAAGTGAAGATTCTCTATGGCATGATCATCCACAGGGGGACCTTAAGCAAGCCCGCCAAAGCTTATTTCCGCATTCCAACAAAGTCGCTTACGGTGGCTGCGTCAGGCGTATCGTCACAAATGCCAAGACCGGCCGCATCATCAGCCGCAGCGCAGATCTCAGGCAGGTCACCTATTGCTCCAAATGCCGCGAGGCCGAGTCGGCGTGGCAAAAGCAAAGGGCCAAAGGATTAGCTTCTGTGGACACGAAAACATCTGTTGCACTTCCTGCAGTGCGGAGCCTCATCCCAGAAGTCCCAATCATCACAGAAACAGAATTAAGTCGTTAGCATGTACGCGGCGTAGTGAAGGGTGTCTTAGCGGCCTCAGCAACGACTTTATCCGCTTCCCACTTCTTCACGTCGGCATCAAGCTTGGCCTTGATGGCAGGGTATTCAGCAATCTTCTTGGTCCCCTCTTCAATAATCCCCGCATAATATGGATCAGATTTAAGTGTTGGCAGATCCATCCAAGTGCTAATTTTACTGGCCCCCTGGCTGGTATTAATAATACCGACAGGCACATTGAGAGTTTTGTAAATGGTGAGCGCGTAA
>DASWNL010000592.1:0-5018 GCA_036399215.1 Abditibacteriaceae bacterium | reverse complement strand
AAAAATAACGGCGCCATAGCAGCTTTCGATGCAGCTATTGCGGCTGATCCCAAAGGCGATTTTGCAGCCGAAGCTCTTTATGAAAGCGCCTGGCATTTGCAGGAGCAGAGAAGCCCCGACGCTGCCGCGCGTTGGGTGCGTTTGGAACGCGAATTTCCGAATAGCAAGCGCGCCGGAGAAGCGCTTTATCAGCAGGGCGAAGTGGCTTTAGCCGCTAAAAAATGGGATGAAGCCGCCGGTTTCTATCGCCGCGCTGCGGAAAAAGACGCACAAAGTGACTTAGCGCCGCGCGCTCAATATCAGTTAGGCACCGCGCTTTACAACGCCGAAAAATGGGGCGAAGCCGCCACTGCCTTCGATAAAGCCGCAACCGCGAAAAAAGAAGCCTTCGCGCCCGAAGCGCCCTACTGGGCTGCCGACAGTTATCGCCGCGCCGGAAAACTAACTGAAGCCGCTACGCGTTATGAAACTTTCGTGACTACGATTGAAGCGAACAACGCAGCGCCGGCTGAATTGAAAACCTATTTACCATCGGCGCGCTTAGGTTGGGGCCAAAGCGTTACTGACCCGGTTAAAGCGGCGACAATTTATCAGGCCGCTTTAGCTAAAGCCGAAGGTGCTGCCAAAGGCGAATTACAGTTCCGTCTGGGCGAAGCCTTGTTCAAGCAGAACAAATACACCGATGCCGCGCCTTTGTTGAGCTTGGCCTCATTGAATGACAAAGCCGCGTGGGCACCGCAAGCCGAATGGTTAGCCGCACAAGCGCTTGAAAACACCGGCGCCAAAGGCGATGCCCTTGTCCTTTATCGCAAGCTCGCCGCCCGCCAACCGGCCAACGATTTAACCGCTAAAGCTCAGGAAAAAGTGAAGGCTCTCGAATAAATCGGGAGAGTAAAGTGGCGCCGCTTTTGGTCTTGCCGCCGCGCTACACGGATGACTCCAATGCCCTGTGGCGCGCGGCAATTGCGGCCAATTGGGATATTGCGCGCCTGACCGATTGGCGTGTGCCGCTTGAGTTGCGCGAACGCGATTTAAGCGATGGCATAGCAGTTTATGGCGAGCCGCTTTTCGTCGCCGTTGTGGCGGAAGCGCTGCATTTAAAGCCTATCGAGCCGCCGTTGGATTTCCTGCCGCAGTTGCCTTTTGAACTGCGCGGACGCGAAGTGCAACTCAGCACTTTAGCAGAAGCGCGAGGCATAACTAAAGCAGCGTTTATCAAGCCGGCGGGCGAAAAAACTTTCGCGGCGCAGGTTTATGAAAGCGGTGCTGCGTTGCCCGTGCTTGATTGGTTGGAAGCCGCGACACCGGTTTTGATTTCAGAGCCGGTGCGTTGGCAAGTTGAAATTCGCTGCTTTGTTGGTGACGGCCAGGTGCAAACACTGTCGCCTTATTGGCGTGACGATAAAACGGCACAAGAGGCCGATGGTTCATGGCCGATGAGCGACGAAGAAAGACAGGGCGTGCAAGATTTCGCAGTGCGCGTCTTGTCTGAAACTACGTTGCAAGTCGGCGTTTTGGATGTGGGAATCATCGCGGAATTTGGCTGGGCCGTTGTTGAAGTGAATCCAGCTTTCGGGTCGGGAATCTATGGCTGTGACCCGACAAAAGTTTTACAAGTTGTGCGACGGGCTTTTGATTCCTGACGTTCTTATCGCAACCCTAAAAGGCGCGTCCTGTCAAAGGCGGAACGACATTTGGTTTAGGAGAAGTTGAAGTTATGGAGCAGATGATTGAAGCGGCCATTGGCACAACCAGTTTTATGGTGCCTCTGGCTTTTTTGACCCTTGTGATTTTTTCGATTGTTTCGGTTGGCGTGATGTTCGAGCGCGCCCTAACACTCAAGCGCATCCGCCGCGTGGAAGATGCCGATTTTGCGGCATTGCGCGACATGATTTTGAAGAATCAAGATCAAGCGTTGCGCGCTTCGGTTGCCGCTTCACAGGCACCTTCGGCGATGGCGTTGCAGGCTGGTCTGGAACTGCGCGATACCCATCCCGATCTGGTGCATGAAGCGATTACCCAGGAAATCGAAGTGCAATGCGCCGAATTGGGCCGCAACCTGCCGATCTTGGGCACCATTGCTTCAACGGCGCCTTACGTTGGTTTATTCGGCACCGTTCTGGGCATCTTGAACGCCTTTTCAGAAATTGCACGCACCGGCCAGACCGGCGCTTCGCAAGTGGCGGCGCCAATTTCCGAAGCGTTGTTTGCAACTGGCGTGGGCCTTGGCGTGGCGATTCCTGCCGTTATGGCCTACAACTATTTCAGCGGGCGCGTGAATGATTTAAGCCTGCACGTCGAAAACCATGCACTCAAATTAGCGGCGCGCTTGCCGGGCATGAAAGCCCCTGTGGAAGGTGAGGCCTAATGGCGATGCATATTAAAGCGCATGGCCGTCGCGGCAAACGCGCCACTGCACCAATGGCCGAAATCAATATCATTCCGCTTGTGGACATTGTGCTGGTTTTGCTCATCATCTTCATGGCGACTACGGCCTTTGTGAAAGAGTCGGGCTTAAAGATGGAACTGCCGACAGCCAAATCTACGGAAACCGCTTCGCAAAAGAACGAAGAACTAATCATTGCCTTAACGCGCGACAATAAAATCTATCTGAACGCGCAGGAAAGCACCCTGGAAAAGGTGCAAGCGGCCATGATCGCTTACGCCGCGAAAAACAAAGAAACACCTGTGATTATTAAGGGCGACGAGAATATTGATCTTAAACGCGCCGTGCAAGTGATGGACATGGCAAAGCAAGCGGGCCTTCCCAAAGTCGCCCTCGGCACGCGCCTGCCACAAAATTAAAGAGATTTAGCTGTTATGACGCAAAATTCCACTTCGCAAGATTCTTCGCCAGAAACTCAAGCCTCAAACAAAAAACGCCAGCCTCTATGGGTGCGGGCGACAGTCGGCTCGATTATAGCGCACACCGTTTTCTTGACGGCGATGTATTTCATGTCCGAGCCACCCAAACCGCCCGGCGAAGCCTTGCTCATTGTGGATTTGCAACAGGAGAAGCCCAAGCAAAAAGCAGTTCCCACGCCGAAACCTACGGCTGAGCCAACCGCCGTGCCCACTCCTGAACCGACAGCCGAACCGACACCCATTCCCACTGCTGAGCCAACGCCGATTCCAACGGTTGAGCCGACACCCATTCCCACAGTTGAAAAGCCAAAACCGGTTCCGACTAAGAAAGCCGAAGCGGTAAAACCACAGCCGACGGCGATTCCTACACCCGAAGCCAACGAGGGCAAAAAGCCCAAAGCCGTTGCCACACCTAAACCGATTAAAGCCACGCCGGTTAGGCCGGAAAAGACACCGCAACGTCTGGCGGGCCTGCGCCCCCAACCAAAACAAGGCGATGGTGCCCCCAAATCAACTTCTAAGCCACGTTCTGATGAATTAGCTGGGGCTGACGCTGATGCGCCCAGCTCAAGCGCAAGGCGCAACAATACAAACAGGCGCCGCGAAGTTGATGACCTATTCAATAAGCCTGAAACCGGTGGGCAAAACGACAAAGCGGAAACTCCTTTACCGCAAGGCCTACAAACCGGACGGCGCGATGCCAATCGCAACGATTTAGCGCCCGGCAAACTCGACAGCAACCTGCGCGGCATAGGCCGTCCCGGTGGCGGTTCGAGCGGCAACTTCAGCCCCAACCCCGATAAAGGCTCGCGTAACGGCGTTAATTCTGAATTAGCGGGCAGCGATGGCGGCGGTGGCGCTAATCTGCCGCGTCGCATCGCGCGCCGTGGCGGTGGCGGCGGCGATGACGCCCGGTTTCCTATTCTTGATCGTGACTCCAAAACGGCTGTCGCTATTGCCGTCCCTGGTTTCTCGCCCGGTTTAGGAGGCGGACAAGGTGGTGGACGCGGCGGTGGCGCGGGCAACAACAGTGGCGCCGGTATCGGAACGCGTTTAGCGGGCGCTGATCGTGGCGCTTTGAATACTCGCAAAGGTTCCGGTGTTGGTGGCGGTAATGGCCCCGGTGTTGGCGGCCCACGTGGTAGTGGCAACGGCGGGGAAATAGCCGGTGGCGGCGGTGGTTCAGGCGGTGGTTTTGGGCGCGGACAAGGTAGCGGTTACGGCGATGGCAAAGGCGGTTATGGTGGCGGTAATGGCCGTCGCAAAGGCAGCATTGCCGGCGACCCGTTTGGCGACCCCAATGGTTCGCGCGGTGGCAATGGCACAGGCGGTGGCACAGGCGGCGGCCCCGGCGGGCCGGGCAAAGGCCCGCTTTTAGCGATGCGCGGTGGTGATGGGCCGGGCGATGGACAAGGTAATGGTGCCGGACGCGGCCCCGGTGGGCGTGGCGCCGGTGGCGGAACCGGGCCAGGACGCGGCGCCGGTGGCTTTGGCAAAGGCCCCGGTTCAGGAAAAGGCAACGGCTCCGGTGATGGCGGCAAGCCCGGCATCGGTGGTGGCAATGGTGGAGGCGGGCGCGGTGGAGATGGCCCGGCGGGCAATGGCCCCGGTGGTAATGGCGATGGCGAAGCTGGCAATGGCAGTGGCGGCAAAGGCCGGCCATATCGTGTGCGCCCCGGCGCGCAACGTGAAATCGAAGGCGAAAACTCCATCGGGCGCGGCATCTGGGCGCCAGGTTTTCAAATTGAGTTTTTCCAGGATGAATCCGACCATCCCGATATGCCGGATGCGACCTTTAACCCTGGCCATCCTATTGACTGGAAGCCTTTCACCAAATTGATCGCTAAAGATACAGCGCCAATTCTCAACTTCAACTGGGGCACAAAACCGCCTGCCAAAGGTATGCGCCACACCTTCTGGAGCATGAGAGCCGTAGGCCGCATCTTCGTGCCCAAAGACGATACCTACGAGTTCTATTTCGATGCACTCGATGATGCTGGACGGCTTTACCTTGACGGCAAGAAGATCATTGACATCTGGTGGGTGCAAAAAAGCACGCCGGCCAGTAAAGGCTACTTCCTCAAGAAAGGCCCGCACGATTTAATGATCGAATATGTGCAAGGCCCGGCTACCGAAGCCAGCATTAAACTGAG
>DASWNL010000591.1:0-2736 GCA_036399215.1 Abditibacteriaceae bacterium | reverse complement strand
AGTTTTGTCATTCCGAGCGCAGTCGAGGAATCTTGCTGTTAAATTACTAATTCGACAGCAAGATTCCTCGACTGCGCTCGGAATGACACAGCATACTTTCAATACAACTTCTAAAGATTATACGCCTCTTTTGGCGGCGTGCCCTTCACTATGCGGATTTCCTATTGTTTCGGAGGACAATTTGGAGTTTTTGAGCGCGTTGCCGAAAGCATTACTATCGGGCGCTGCCCTCCGGGCGCGACAGGTGGCCCTGACCTCGATTTAAATCCTGATCTGACCGTGTCGCGCTCACATGCTCGCTTGTGGCGTGAAGGCGGCCAGTATTTCATCGAGGATACGTCCAGCACGCATGGCACTCAGATCAATGGCGAAGAGATCAGAGGCGCGGGGCCTTATGAAGTTTTCCCCGAAGACCATATTCGCATCGGCGAAACCATTTTGCGAATTGAAGGCGCTACGCCATCTCGCCCTGTAAGCCCCCATTCGGTTTCTACACGCGCCAACTCTCTGCGCTCCGCGCAAATTTTCCCTTCGGCTGAAATGGAAGGTGAAGTCGCCAGCGAAATGCCGGTTACCAGTGACTTGCTAAGTAGCGCGCCCTCCGACACCATTCGTCGTTTTGGTTTTCTATTCGATTTGATTTTGCAATGCGGCACAGCCACTCATCTCGACGAACTGCTGCAACAAATGATTGAGCAGCTTCTGGAGATGATTCCCGGCGCTGAGCGCGGCGCGCTTTTGTTAAACGGACGCGACAACGCTGGAAAAGCCGGTGCCTTACTGTTGAAAGCATTCAGTTCGGGTCAAGGCCCGGTCGTCAGTGAAACTTTAGCGCGCCGCGCCATGCAAAAAGGCAGCGGTTTTATCTGGACGCGCCGCGATGAGAGCGGGCAAAGCGGCGCCAGCATTGCCCGCTTTCAAATCGAAGCCGCTCTGTATGCGCCTCTCATGTGGCAAGGCGAAGCCCTGGGCGTTTTATGCGTGGATAACCCCGGTGAAGCCATCTTTAACAGCGATGATTTGCGCTTGCTTATGACAGCCGCACATTTTCTGGCTTTGGCATTAGCCAATCAAAATTTGCAGGAAGAGCTAAGGCGCGAATCGGCCATTAAAGCCAATCTTTTGCGCCAGTTTCCGCCACAAATGGCCGAGCAGCTTTTGGCGCACGGCAAGCCGCAACTATCGGGCGAACGCAGTGAAGTGACGATTCTTTCGTGCGACATTCGCGGTTTTACACAACTGACGCAGCACATGCAGCCGATTGACGTAATGGAGATGCTGAACGATTATTTCAGCCGGCTGACGCCAATTATCTTTGCTCACAATGGCATGGTGGATAAATATATCGGCGACGCGATATTAGCCGTTTTTGGCATACCGCAAAAAGACCCCATGCAACATCTCAATGCCCTGCGTGCCGCGTTTGCCATGCAAGAGGAGATGGTGAAATCGAATCGCGCCCGTGCATCCAAAGGGCGTGCCATTTGCCAGATTGGAGTTGGCGTTCATTCGGGCGAAGTGCTGCACGGCATTATCGGCCCGGCAGAGCAGATTCAGACCACGGTTATCGGTGATACTGTGAATCGAGCAACACGCTATGGCGACGCCGCCAAGCCGGGCGAGATTTTACTAAGCCCCCAGGTGTATCAATGGGTTTGGAAAGAAGTCGAAGTCGAAGCGACAACTATTGATACCAAACATGAAGGTGTCTTGCCCGGTTTCAAATTGCAGCGTTTGAAAGATGCTGCCTAAGATTTTCAATAGGAACGCGGAGCCTTTGGCCACGCGGAAACGACTCTGGTTTTCGCAGAAAAAGATTAAGTAGAAAGACTTTAAACTCTTCTCATCTTCTGCGTCCATCAAAGCCGTTTCCGCGTGGCCGAAGGCTCCGCGTTCCATTCAACAACATGAGCGAGCCGCATATCAAACCCAATCCACCCGCCGATGGCAGCACGATGGCGATTAACGTCAATGCGTCAACGTCACCACCTGCTTCGGTGCACGCATCTCAACACGCATCGCCACAGGCGCCACGCCCGGCGGGGCAGATTGAAATCGCCGCGCCTTTGGAAGAGGGTAGCCGCATCGGGCCGTATGAAGTGCGCGAGCATATCGGCGATGGCGGCATGGCGGCGGTTTACAAGGTGTGGCACACCGGCTTGCACCGTTTTGAAGCCTTAAAGATTCCCCGTTATCAAGCCTCGCGCGGGCCGGAAGCCGATTTTTTACATCGTTTATTGGCCGAAGCGCGCACTGCCGCCGGCTTGCAGCATCCGCATATCGTTGGCATTTACAACGTTAGTGACGAAAAATCCATCCTGCACTATTTTTCGATGGAGTTTGTGGATGGCGATGATTTAGCATCATTAATTGTCAACGGGCCTTTGCCCTTTGAAGAAACCCTTGCCATTCTGCGGCAAATCGGCAGTGCTCTTGATTATGCCCATGCAAACGGTGTTGTTCATCGCGACATCAAGCCTGCCAACATTTTGCTGGAAAGAACTCCATCCGGCGCCCGCGCCAGAGTCGTGGATTTCGGCATCTCGCGCGCGGGCGAGGATGACGGCAGCACGCGATTAACACGCAGCGGCATGATCGTTGGCACGCCGGAATACATGTCACCCGAACAATCGGGTAGTGGGGCACCGGTCGATCATCGAACGGATATTTACTCTCTGGGTGTAGTTGCTTACGAAATGCTTTGTGGTGCGCCACCCTTTGTGGCCGGCGACGGTG
>DASWNL010000590.1:0-5939 GCA_036399215.1 Abditibacteriaceae bacterium | reverse complement strand
CGCCGCATTACGCAACATCATTTCAGCGTAAAGGTTATCGGAATTTTTCAAGAGGCGTTTCAACAGTTCTTTGACGGGCGGCGATTCATGCCGTGCAATTTCACGCGGTGGGCCTAATTGTAACGGCTTTGGCCTGGCGCTGAGTTGCTGCGCCTTCTTAACCTGTAAGAGGTTATTGCGCTTTAGAGCAGCGGTAAAAGCTGATGTGGCCCATTCATCAACCGATGGCACGGCAATGCCGAAAGTTACTTTTTGCTGTGGCGCCAACGCACCGCTAATCAACACTAATCTTGATGTGTCATAGTATGGCGCGGCAGAATTATAAACCGTCAGCAAATCGTCGCCATCACGTTTGGCTAATTCAGCTTTTCCAGTAGTTAAATTGCTGCCTGCCACAAATTGCGGCGCGCTTTCGGGAATCGAAAGAGTGGCAGCGTCCCCCGGTTTTTGACCGCCGGTGATCGTGACGTCAATGTGATTACGCTCATACGCTAATGCACTGACAATGGGGCCATAATACCAGGTGGTGTCGTCCAACGTCCAGCCATCCGGGAAGCGATGGGCAAAGCCCTCAGCACGATAAAGTGAACTATCGGCATCCACACGATTGAAACTTTTCAAGCCTTTTTTCTTGACTTGCTGCGCCAAATCTTCCAAATTCTGCGCACCCAACGACATATCGCCACCACCATGCAACAGGAGTTGCTCTACGCCGTTGGGGAGTGACATAGCAAAAACCCGCGTTGCAAAGGTCTTATCCGGCCCTAACACTTTCAAAGCCATCGCACTGGTGAACAGTTTCATGTTCGAGGCTGGCAAAAATCGTTTATCGGCGTCTTGGGCGAATAAGACTGGCTGGGTTTTGTTGTCGTAAGGCACAGAGGGAAAATCTTGTGGCGATTTTGCGGTTCCAAGTGCAGAAATCAAAACACCAACGTGCCCGATTTGCACATCCGGCGCTTTTAAGAGCGCGCGAATTTTGTTTTCCGTTACAGGTGGCAAAGCGCGCGGCGCGGGCGCGGCCTCTGAACGAAAACACAAAGACACAAACAAAGACAAGAGACATGACAGGGGGAGACGAGAGATAAAGTCGCAAACTCTCGTGTCTCTTGTCTGTGGTCTTTGGTCTTCTATCTTTGTATCTTCGTATTTGATAGTTTGTCTGGTCACTCATTGAATTATGGGCAAGCCACACGGGCATTTCAACGTGGCGCGAATTACGCACGAAGACACAGCTATGAAACTTTCGATTGCTTTTGTATTGCCGTTCTTACCAGTTGGACTCATTCAGGCTGCCAGCCAATCTCCCTCTGAAATTCGCCGACTGGCGACTCCCGTCACTGTGGGACACAGCAATCGTGTTGTCCAACACGCGTTAGTCTTGGTTAATGGGCGCGCAATTAATTTCGGTGGAACACGGTTGGAAATGCGTGGGGGACGGCTTTATGTGCCATTGCGCTCTATCAGTGAAGCGGCGGGCGCTATAGTGCGTTATGAGCCAAAGACGCAAACGATCTCTATCCAGCGTGGCACGCGTGTAGTGCAGTTGCACACCAAAGTAACACCGCGCGTTTTGGTGCCATTGCGTTTTTTGAGTGAAAGCCTCGGCGCGCAAGTGGAATTGAGCAGTGGGCGAGTGCGTGGCATATCGGAAATTTACATCAACTTTGATATGTTTGGCCCTGATCTCAATAAGCCTATGGCGCCGCCGCGCACTCCGACTCAGGATATCCGTCAACAGGCGATTTTCCCGCCTCCACGCACCAACGTTCTTCCAAAGCCTGATGTCGCGCTCCAGGCAGCAATTCAACACAACCTCCATCAACTTAACGCCTATCGGGCGCGGGCCGGTGCGCAGGCGTTGCAACTTGATCCAAAGCTCAACGCTTTCGCGCAGCAGGGCAGTCTTGAATTAAAGCAAAACCACATCCCACACGGCCATTTTCAAAGACGCAATGTTTTTGAATCCGGGTTTCAAGGTGGAGCAGCCGAAAACCAGGGCGACCCCAACGGCTGGCCGATTCGCGGCGGCTTAAACACTACAATTGATGCCATTTTGCAAGCGATGATAGATGAAGGGCCGGGTGGCGGCCATCATGACAACATGCTCAATCCTAAATTCCGACGTGTCGGCATTGGCCTGGTGGTTGAAGGTAACGAATTATATTTGACCAACGATTTCAGCCAGTAAAAAATTGCCCTTGCCTGCCAACCGTTATCGTGTTTATCTCTATGCAATTCCCAAAACTCGTGGAGAAATACTGAAACACATGAACCAAGACCAACTTTTTCCTTTGTTGGATGAATTTCAAATTGAAGTGCCCAGTTGGGGCTTTGCCGATACCGGCACGCGATTCGGCAAGTTTTTGCAGCCTGCTGCCGCTTCAACAGTTGAAGAAAAACTCGAAGACGCTGGAATCGTGCATCAATACACCGGCTGCTGCCCGTCAGTAGCAGTTCATGTTTTGTGGGATTTTAAAACAGGCAGCGACCCTACGGAAGTCGCGGGCATCGCTGCCCGTAATAACATTCGCATCGGCTCGATTAACCCGAATGTATTTCAAGATCAGGTTTATAAGTTTGGCTCGGCTGCTTCGCCAAACCCGGCGGCACGCGCTGAAGCGGAAAATCATGTGCAGCATTGCATAGAAATCGGCAAGGCAACCGGCAGCGATTTATTGAGTTTATGGTTTGCTGATGGCACCAATTATCCCGGCCAGGATGACATTGTAACGCGCAAGCGTCGCATGGAAGACGCGCTTAAAGCCTGGCATGATGCCATGCCCGAAAGCATGACCATGTTGGTGGAATACAAGCCCTTTGAACCGGCTTTTTACATGACCGACATCGCCGATTGGGGCATGAGCTATCTTTACGCTCAAAAAGCCGGGCCGCGCGCCAAAGTTCTGGTGGACACAGGCCATCATTTGCCGGGCGCTAATATTGAGCAAATCGTAGCGTGGCTGCTCGATGAGAATATGTTGGGTGGATTTCACTTCAACGACCGCAAATATGCCGACGATGATTTAACCCTCGGCTCCATTGACCCTTATGCCGTCTTTCGCATCTTCCATGAAATTCGCAATGCCCACGAGATTCATGGACGCGATATAAGTGGCATTGCCTACATGATTGACCAATCGCATAACCTCAAGCCGAAAATCGAAGCGATGATTCAAACGGCGGTAACCGCGCAAGAGCTTTATTTGAAGGCCTGCCTGGTTGACCGCGACAAACTGCAAAAAGCACAAAGTCAAATGGATATTGTGACTGCCGAGGAGTGCCTGCGCGAAGCGTTTTGGACGGATGTCAAACCGATCCTGCGAGCCTGGCGCGAGAATAAGGGTTTAGCCGCCGACCCCATGGCCGCTTATCGAGCCAGTAACTATGAAGCGCAAAAAGCCGATGAACGAACCAAAGCCCGCGCGGCGCGTGGCGAAGTGGCGAGTGGTTCAGCTTATGCATGATTGTAGAGACATAATTTATCATGCTCCTACAAAAAAGCGCCCCGCAAAATTTGCGGGGCGCTTTTTTACTTCTTCGCTTTGTCTTTGAATTTCACTTTCAACGCTTCGATTTTCGGTGAAATCATGCGTTGGCAGTAAATCTTGTCGGGGTTTTTCTTGAAGTAATCGCGGTGGTAATCTTCGGCCACGTAGAAGTTCGTGAACGGCTCAACTCTGATGACTAAAGGGTCTTTCCAGAGACCTTTTTTGGCGATTTGCTTAATCATTTCTTCGGCGGATTTTTTTTGCGCTTCACTGCGATAAAAAATCACGGAGCGATATTGCGGCCCGTAATCCGGCCCTTGCTGGTCAACAGTAGTTGGGTCACGCAAAGTCAAAAGCACTTCGACCAAATCCTGATAGGAAACCACTTTGGGATCAAAATGAATATCAACCGCTTCGGCATGGCCTGTGGCGCTGGACGAAACCTGCTCGTAAGTGGGGTTCTTCACCTTGCCGCCTGAATAGCCCGGCTCGACGCGCGAAACGCCTTTGATTTCTTCAAAAATCGCTTCCATGCTCCAAAAACAACCGGCGGCAAAGGTGGCGACTTCCTCACCTTTGGCCGGTTTAACCACCGGCGCCATTTTGCTATCCGTATGCTTTTCGGCACTCGCCGGGCCGCAACCAAGGAACAAAGCCGGAGCGGCCACCAACAAAAGTGTGCCTGACAGAGCACGCTGCATAATAGAACTACTGTATTTCATGCTCTCTTAAACACGAAACCTCTTGCGAAGTTCCCGCCTAATCTCAAACAGCAGGGCAAAATGTCGGCATCCATGCTTTACTTCGCTCATGCATTTTTCGACCATGCGTTTCCTTCAAGTTTTTCTCGCTTTTTTAGCAGGTGTTTTGCCGTCACACGCCGCTTTGAGTGGGCGCCTGGTTTATATTCAAAACGGCGCGGCTCAGGTGCTAATCCTGCCGCAAAGCAAGCCGCAAATACTGCCTCATTCGCACCGGGCACGCCTTGTTTCGGTTGCGCCTACAGGTGGAATGGTTCTTTATTTTTCGTCGAAAAAAGGTGACGGCAGAGATGAGCGTGGTTGGCTCAGCAAGCCACCCTATAAAACGGCGCAATCGTTAAAATTGCCCAAAGGTTTCGCACCTTACAACGTGCAATGGACACGGGACGGCACCAAAGCCTTGCTGGCCGAATGGGACAGGTCGTATTTATGGCACGCGCCGAGCGGCGCGCTGAAAGCGTTGCCCGCCGGTGAGCTTTCTCTTTCGCGTAATGGAAGGCTGCTGGCGATTAGTCAGACCAAAGAACTGCGCGTGCGCGATTTGACAACGGGCAAGGAGCGCACAATTTTCTCGCTTGCTCACCCGCAAACTGTTTTTGCAGCCTTGAAACGTGCCAAATATCCGCGCAATCTCAGAGAACTGAGCGACACCGTTTCACCGGACTTATGGAAAGAAACTTCGATGTGGAATTTCGGTTCGTGTGCTTTTGCCGGCGATAACTCACGCTTGTTTTGGACATGTAATGCCGGAACCGGCGCCGGGGCATCGGGTAACACCACGTTTTGTTGGTTTGCCACCGATTTAAAGACCAATCGCACTAAGGTGCTTTCTAAGTTAGGCGCCCAATTTTCGCGCTTGCCTTATAGCGTGCAGCTTTCGCCAGATGGGAAAAAGCTGCTCTATGGCGAGTCAGTGCATTCCAGCGCCGTTGAAAACCCGGTATCAGTTTCAATTCTTGATTTGCTGACTCAAAAGGAAACTTATCTGGAACAACTCACCGACAAGAAAAACTTCGACATGAACCTGGTCAGTGGCTTCGCCTGGTCGCCGGATGGCCAGGCTGTCGCCGCGTCGGCCTTTTATTACGATTCCGACACAGTTTGGAAAAAGCAAGCAGAGCTATCGAAGAAAGAACAATCATGGGAGCCACGCGATAGTGATTACACCTTGTTTATTCGTGACTTGAATAATCGCACCTTAAAGAAGATTCCCGGTGCTGTTTCGCCAAGTTGGGGCAAGTAATTTCCATTCAAATCTTTACATTAAGAAGAGTTTGATAGCTGTGTCATTCTGAGGGCAGCGAAGAATCTAAGAATAAACTCAAATTAAGATTAGATTCTTCGCTGCCCTCAGAATGACACAGCTATTACTTTTTTGTAAAAGGAACTGTCCAGCAAGGCTAAACAAAAAGCCACAGATTGAAATTCAATCTGTGGCTTTTTGTTTATATGTCGCAGAGAGGACTCGAACCTCCACGAGATTGCTCTCACTAGCCCCTCAAGCTAGCGCGTCTGCCATTCCGCCACTGCGACAAAGACCCTCCTGCCCAAGGGGCACCCGCCGCCTTCCCCTTACTATGGGGAAGGAGATTTTACGCACGCGTGCCCATAAGCGTCGTCCAAATGCGATTGCCAACCAGCATAATCACCGCGTAAATAAAGAACAATAGGGCAAATTGGATAATGG
>DASWNL010000589.1:0-7290 GCA_036399215.1 Abditibacteriaceae bacterium | reverse complement strand
CCCGCTCGGAATGACAAGATAAATATCAAATTGATTTAATCACCGCGTGGTGGAGGCGGGCCGAATCCTGGAGGCGGTGGCCCAAAACCGGGCGGAGGTGGGCCGAAACCCGGAGGTGGCGGCCCAAACCCCGGCCTTCCCTGGCCACCTGGCCCGCCTCGGCCTCCCGGCCCGCCGCCTCGTCCGCCATTAGGCCCTCCACCTGGGCCGCCTGGGCCACCTTGCGGGCGAGGCTTGGTGAAACTGGCATCGGGCGTGCCTTTAAAGCTGCGCGGCACAAAGGGAAATTCATCGGTCAGCACATAGTAGTAAGTGCCCTGCGGGTATTCCGGTGTTACCCCTGTGCGCCCGTTGCATTCATCTAAATCGCCGGATTTGGCGACGTATTCCCAATCGGCGGAAAAGGTGCCGTCGTAAGCGCCGCCCGGCCCTTCGTTACCGCCGGGACGCGTGCCTTCTTTCAAGCGATAACTGGAGCGCAATTTTTTCAGAGCGCTCTTCGCATCATCCGCCACGGCATGACCTTGTTGTGCATAGATAGGAAATCCATCGGCGGCATAACCGAGCATCATTATCTGTTTTGCCGGTTCTTTTTGTGGTGTTTCTTTTTTAGCGTCGGTTTTAGCCAACCTGGCAATCAGGCCCTGAGGCAAGCCATGATAATGATAAACGCCGCCCGGTTGAACATGGGCATTGTTCATGTCGGTGCCCAGATTGAGCTTGCCCGAAAGCGCATCATAATTCCAGCGGCGGTCGTTGTTCCAGAATTCAGCCGTTGCCGGGTCGAAAGGCACGCCGCTGGAAGCCACGCCAAATAAATCGTGACGCAGAACTGTAATTTTCTCGGCAGCTTTGGGTTGAAGCGGCACGCGGAACTTATAATTTTGCGCGCGAATTGCGTTTGGATTGTTTGGATTGGGGAAAGTGCCGACCTCATGGTTGGGAACACCGTTAGAGGTGATGTAACGATAGCCTTCGCGTTCTTCAATCGTAACTTTGCTTGGAGGCAACGGCACGGCCTCTTCTTGTTGAAAGCCACCCGGCCCACCAAAAGGCGGCCCAAAAGGTGGGCCTTGCGGGTTTTGCGCCCGCACATAGCCGCCAGCCAAAGCCAACGAAGTCATCCCCGAAAGGGCCAGCCACTTTGCGTATTTTGATTTCATAGAATCATCTTCCTTTTAAGAAAAAACTCGTTCGGCAAACCAGAACGTGCCCATAAAGGCAATAGCCAATGAGCCATAAACAACTATTAGTCGTTGCGAGCGGGGCCACATTTTGACCATTGCCGCTAAAGCCGGTGCAAAGAGTAGCACCAGTGTAGCCTGCCCCACTTCGACACCGAAATTAAAAGCCGCTAATGCCCAGCCTAACGCTTCACGAGGCAAGCCAATTTCGCCTAAAGCGCCGGCAAAGCCAAAACCGTGAATTAAGCCGAAACCAAAGGCCAGATAAGGCCGCCAATCGGTGCGCTTTTCTTCGTGTTCGATATTGGGCGTTTTCAAATTGAGAGCAGCCACAGCCACAATCGAAAGCGCGATGATGGGTTCTACCAATTGTGGCGACAAGGCAACTAACCCGGTGGCTGCAAGAGAGAGCGTAATGCTATGCGCTAAGGTAAACGCCGTCACAATTTTCAAAAGCTGTAGGGCATTGCCACCCAGCAAGAGCAAGCTGAACAGAAACAGAACATGATCTGGCCCGCCGAAAATGTGTGCAATACCTTCGCGCAAAAAGCGCGTGGCTATGGCAAAAGTCTCTGTGCGCTCTGCTGCTTTGCTGGTTGCGTTGCCTGTTAGATTATTGATAATCAGGGCATGATGGCTGGCATCAAGAATCTCTTCACGCCACAGGCGCCGGTCTTTGTAGATTGTGACAACCGTAGCTTCGCTTTGCCGTTCGGGAAAGAGCGGCGCGTCTATGGAAAGTGTTGTGATTTTAGAAGCCCTGGTTCGGCTTTCCGCCTGCCACATAACAATGCCGTTAGCTCCATCGCGTAATAGTTGAACCTGGCCTGGCTGGAATGGCTTGTTATTCAAGCGCAAACGAAGGCGCCTCGCTAATTCGGCAGATATTTTTGTGTCGTTTTGCTTACTATCAAGTGCGTGCAGATGCGCTATTACACTAACAGCCACGCTCTTGTTCTTCAAATGAATTTTAACGCCTGTCATCTTCAAATCATGAGCGCGACTGGCCGTTGCAAAGACTCCCGCGAACACGAGCAGCAACAGCATCCAAATGGTCAGGCGTCTCAGCGGTTTCATGACTTGATTAACAGCACCGGCAATTAATGGCTTTTATTATCTCTTATTGCGTTCGTCGTCTCTATGAGTTCAAAGTGACGAAATGTGAAGCGCGAGGCAACTCGTAACAGATTTCTTCACAGAAGGTTGAGTGCCGTTGGCTTATAATCTTTGAGGAGTTTCGCGTGAAAGAATTTCTCCTTAGCCAGAGCGATTACATTTATTTCATCGGCGGTTTCGCTTCCCTGCTTTTCGCCCTTTTATTAGGCGGCGAGGCGCGTCGCGCTAAGAGCGCTCTGTTACAGCGGGCGCTCTTTTCCCTGGCTTGTTTTGCCGCGTTGCAGACGGTTTTCCAATGGGTAAAGGTGTGGTCGGTTGCCTCAGGCAATGCTTCCTGGCATCTGCTTCTTGTAGTGTTCTTGGGTGCTTCGCTTTTGGTTTTGCTTCCTGCCCTGCGTGGTGTTTCTCTCTGGAGAAGCATGATAGCTACCAGACGTGGCATAGCCCTTTTGTTATTTGGATTGGCGGCGCTATTTCCCTTAATTGCGGAGATGATTCATCCTCTTGCATGGCTCACTCCCGCCTTGCAATCTCTTTGTGCCGTGATTGCCCTGTGGATTTTGTGGCTGTCTTATGAAGGAGAAAAGCCACGACAAAAATGGATGCTTGCCGGTGGCATTGCGCTGATTGTAAGCACGGGTTGGTGGGCCGGACATTGGAATGGGCAAATCAAAGATAACGAACTGCGCGACGAGTTGCTTAACCAGGCCACGGCTATTGTAAAAACCATCGAGCCGGGGCGGGCCAAGCGCCTGTCATTTACCGCAAAAGATGCTCTTCATCCCACGGCACTTTCATTGCGCGAACAGTTGAGTTCGTTTGCTAAAGCAATGGGTTATCGCCGTGTTTGGACTTTGCGTTTGCGTGGTGGAAAGTTCTACTATGGGCCGCAAAGTTTGCCGGTGAATCATCGCGCCGCCACGCCGTCCGGCACAATTTATAAACAGCCTACAGTGGAAATTCAGCGAGCTTTTCAAACGCGCAAGCGCACCGCGATTGGGCCTTATGCAGCACACGAAGGCGCCTTTGTCACTGGCCTCGTTCCTGTGCCCGACCCGCAAAACGACAAGCCTATGTTTTTCTTAGGTTTGGATGTTGCTGCCGGGCAGTGGCAGCGTCACATTGCCCTGCGCCGTTTAGCGCCTGCGGCGTTTGTGTTGGTCATTTCTTTTTTAGTTATTGGAGGCTATTGCGCTTTGCGCCAGCGTGCGCGCCTTTCGCATGAGGCGAACCAAACTTATGGTTGGCAGCGCCACATCGAATCCCTTCTGGCAGCGGCTTTTGGACTGGTGCTCACTTTAGCAGTCTCGCTGCTCATTCACGATGCGCAAGCCCGCAACCGGCGGCAGATATTCGCGCAGTTGGCTGATGGACAAATCGGGCGTATCTGGGAAACCGTGCATACCATCCGGCATTCACGCTTATCCGGTTTAGCGGGTTTTTTCGACAGCATGAAAAGCGTAAACCTGACGCAGTTTCGTCGTTATAGCGATCCGCAATCGCGTAGCGGCGCCATTCAAGCCATATGGTGGGTAGGACGCGTCCCTGCGAGTCAAAAACAACAAGTCGAATCCATCACGCGCCGCGAATGGGCCGGGGAAAAAGGCGTGGCACCCTTCGCCATTTTTGAAAGAAATACAAGCGGTGCTAAAGTGCCGGTTAAGAAGCGCGATACGTTTTATCCGGTGCTTTATGTTAATCCTCCACAAGGCAATGAGGCTATATTGGGCTTTGATATTGGCTCTGACCCGCTTTATCGCGCCGTCATCGAAGAAACGATGGGATCGGGCATGGCCTTAGCCTCAGACCCATTTGATTTAAGCCGGCAACTTAACGAGAAGGGTGAAACCGCTTTGCAACCGGAGCGAGGCGACAAAAGCATTCTGGATCAACAAGCGATGTTGGTGGTGCATCCGGTTTTCAAGGGCAACAGACCAGAGCGTCCACCGCAAATGGAAACTCCGGCCATGCGCGCCGCGATGGCCGGGAATATTCGCGGTTTCATCATCATCGAATTGCGATTGACCTCGTTATTAAAACAGGCCCTCACCCATTCGGTCTTTGAAAGCGCCATAACCGGTGTCGAACTTTTTCAATTAAAACCAAACACCACTTCGCAATGGCTGGCTTCGTGGCCCCAGGCGCCAAAAGGTCAATCGAACCACAGTTTCGAGGCACGTGTTGGGCAGTCAACGAAAGATGATCTGCTCAGTGTGTATCCGCTGTTTATCTTTAATCGCGCTTATGCAATTGCTGTTCAACCGGGCGAAGCCTTTTTAGCGGCGCATAGCCTGCGAGGCGGCGGCATAGCTGCTGGTGTGGGGTTGCTACTCACCATAGTTTTGACGGCCTTTGTCAGCTTTTTGAGTAATCGCCAGATGGTTCTTGAAACAACCGTTCGCGAACGCACGAAGGAGCTTCAAATCGCCAAGCAGGCCGCCGATGACGCTAACCAGGCCAAGAGCACATTTTTAGCTTCGATGAGCCATGAACTGCGCACGCCGATGAATGCCATTACTGGTATGACGGGTTTGTTGCTGCGCACGCCTTTGAAAGAAGATCAGCGCGATTATGCCCAAACGGTGCGTGATAGTGCCGATGTTTTGCTTTCGATTATCAACGACATCTTAGATTTTTCTAAAATCGAAGCTGGCAAGATGGAATTAGAAAATCAGCCTTTTAGCGTGCGTGCCTGCGTTGAATCATCTCTTGATTTAGTAGCCCAACGCGCCAGGGAAAAAGGCCTTGAAATAGGCGGCTTAATTGAGGCCAATACGCCGCCGGCTATCATCGGCGATCTGACGCGCGTGCGGCAAATTCTCGTCAACTTTTTGAGTAACGCGGTTAAATTCACGCAAAGCGGCGAAGTCGCGCTTTCCGTGCAGGCCACACCTTTAGGTGACGATTGGCATGAACTGCATTTTGCAGTGCGTGATACAGGCATTGGCATCTCCGATAGCAGCATGGAACGCTTGTTTCAATCGTTCACTCAGGCCGATGCTTCCACCACGCGGCGCTTTGGCGGCACGGGATTGGGTTTAGCCATCAGCAAGCGCCTCGCCGAAGCGATGAATGGGCGGGTGTGGGCCGAGAGTCAGGAAGGGCAAGGCTCGGTTTTTCATTGCACCCTGCGCGTTCAGGAAGCCCATTTGCCGGAATTGGGAGACGAATGGGTGGGGCACATTGAGTTGAAAGAGAAGCGCGTATTAGTGGTAGATGACAACGCCACCAATCGCAAGATTTTGCAGTTGCAGATGGAGCCGTGGGGCATGAAGCCGATAGTTGTTGAATCCGGCGCGCAGGCGTTGGAACTGCTGCAACAGGGCGAGCGGTTTGACCTTGCCATTCTCGACATGAACATGCCGGAGGTAGATGGCTTAATGCTGGCCGAAGCGATTCGCCAACTTCCTCAAACCTCTTCGCTGCCCCTGATCATGCTGACATCGAATAGTGAAATTGGTTATGACCCGCGCCAAAAACACTTTGCCGCTTTTTTGAACAAGCCGGTCAAAGCCTCTGCTTTATTAGATCGCTTTATGGAAGTGCTGGCGCCTATGGCTTTTACCACGCTTCAAGCACGCTCCTCAAATGAAAATGATGAACTGAACGGGCAGATGGCAGAGCAGCATCCCTTACGGATTTTGTTGGCTGAAGATAACGCCATTAATCAGAAAGTAGCGCTGAGTGTGTTGGAACGGCTGGGCTATCGGGCCGATGTAGCGGCCAACGGCAGGGAAGTCTTGGCAGCGGTGCAACAGCAAACTTACGATGTGATTTTAATGGATGTGCAAATGCCCGAAATGGATGGCTTAGAAGCGACACGTCAACTTTGCCGACTGCTTCCAACTCCATTACGCCCGCGCATTATCGCTATGACAGCCAACGCCTTGCAAGGCGACCGCGAAGAGTGCCTCGCGGTGGGCATGGATGATTATGTGAGTAAGCCTTTTGCGCCGCACGAATTAGTGGCCGCGCTATCTCGAACTCGCTCCAGCATTGTTGATAAAGCAGTTGATAAATCAAGCGATGCTGAAGCGTTAGAGGAATTTACTGTTCCATCGTCGCCCGTAGAAACTCCTGTTTTCGATGTGACGGGATTGGAACAATTGAAAGCGATTTTAGGGCAAAAAGCCGAAGAACTATTACCAGACTTGATTGATGATTTCTTCCAGTCTGCACCGAATTTAATCGCGCTGGCAAAGGAGGCGCTGGAGACAAAGCAAGCTATTGAGATGCGCCGCGCTGCGCATACTTTAAAATCCAACAGCCACGATTTTGGTGCCCTTGCCTTATCGGAAGTAGCGCGCGAACTGGAAGCTAAATCCAGAGAGGACGTGCCCGCCGATGCCGCAAAGCTGATTGAACAGTTGGAAGGGGAGTTCGCTAAAGTCAAACCGTTATTAGAAGAAGTGCAGGGAAGGATGCTCAATGCAAGCAACGCCAATGGAAACAGCTAAAGGCCGCATTTTGGTGGTAGATGATGACCGGCTGAATCGTATCAAATTATCGGTGAACTTATCCGAGGTCGGTTGTGAAGTGGAGTTGGCCGAAGACGGCGCGCAGGCTTTGCAATTGTTACAAACCCAGCCGTTCGATACCATCTTGTTAGACCTGATGATGCCGGTCATGGATGGCTTTGCCGTGCTGGAACAGGTGCGGGGCAATCCGTCTCTGCAAAATATTCCCTTAATCGTCATTTCAGGCGAAGATGATCTGGATAGTGTAGTGCGCTGCATCGAAATGGGCGCGGCTGATTATCTGCCCAAGCCTTTTAATGCCGTTTTACTACGCGCCCGCGTCAACGCCTGTCTCGAAAAGAAGCGCGCCCACGACCGCGAAGCTAAGTTGTTTACTGAATTGCAACTGCGCTATCAAGAGCTTGAAAAGTTGAATGAAACGATTCAGGAGCAGGCCAAATTACTCAAAGAACTCAGCACGCGCGATGCCCTGACCGGCCTCTATAATCGCCGCCACTTTGATGAACAAGCGG
>DASWNL010000588.1:0-6781 GCA_036399215.1 Abditibacteriaceae bacterium | reverse complement strand
TGGGTGGTGCAGCGATTTGAGCCATCCTTCGCAAAAGTGCCAGCAAGGGTTCACCATGGTCGGTATAAGGAACGACTTCAAGGGGCAGCTTCAAGTTTTCGATTCTGTCACGTTCTGCTTCACGAACTAAAACATAATGATGGCCTGTCGCACCTTGAAAGATGTCAGCAACACCCCTCAACTGGGCGCTAACTTCTTCTTCCATGCCGAAACCCACAAATAGAAACGTGCGCGAAGCCATTAAAGCGCGTAATGTAGTTAAAGCCGCGCTGTAACTTTGTTCACCGTCTCGCTTTTGTTGATGATAAAGACGACTATAACCGTCGGGCGTGAGAATCAGATTTACTTTGTCATCAATGCGCCCATGCAAATACCAGATTGTGTGATTGGGAACACCATCACGCACTAGCTCGGCTTGTTCTGCCGCTGCCTGAATGTTCCACTCATTGAGGTCTTGTTGATGAGGACAAGCCCATTTCAGCACACGGTCATAATTAGTGGTTACTATTAACTTGCTGCCCAAATGCCATAAAGCACTCGCTAAATCTAAGCGGTTAGAGTCAATCCTTTCATGGGGAATATCTATTGCCTCTTTTATAACGTCATACAAAACAGGGCCTAACGATTGTTGTGCTCTTTGCGCGGCGTAGAGGTAGTCAGGGGGCGAGGCATTCAATAACGAGCGGACAAGTTGTGCTTCGTTCTCTTTTAAATCTCCCTTCAAACGCTCCGCCGCTCTATCGAGTAACTTTCCCCAACCGGGAAAAATACGTTGACCTGCTTTGTCAAGCACCGCCATAGAAACGCCCGCGCCGGCAAAAGGAATAACCTTGCCGGCGCGTAATGCATTTTCCAAAGTTTCAGGGATGTTCATAGAGTGGTCACCACCTCTATTTTACATGCCGCATCATGTGTTGCTTTAGGAAATGCCCTGTGTAACTTGTCTTGTGTTTGATGAGTTGCTCCGGCGTGCCCTGGGCGACGAGTTTGCCGCCGCGTGAGCCGCCTTCGGGGCCGAGGTCAACAATCCAGTCGGCGCTTTCAATTAAATCGAGGTTATGCTCAATCACTAAAATGGTATTGCCTTGATCGGTCAGGCGTTGCAGCACTTCAATCAGCACTTTCACATCCGCCATGTGCAGGCCAACGCTGGGTTCATCCAGAATATACAGCGTGTGTCCGGTGCTGCGCTTTGCTAACTCCGTTGCTAATTTCACGCGTTGCGCTTCGCCGCCGGAAAGCGTTGTGGCTGGTTGACCTAAGTGAATGTAACCCAAGCCAACATCGCAGATCGTTCGCATCTTGCGGGCAATGGAAGGGATGTTCTCAAAAACTTCAAGGGCTTCTTCGACGGTCATGTCCAAGACTTCACTGATGTTGAAATCCTTATATTTCACTTCCAAAGTTTCCCGGTTATAGCGCTTGCCGCCGCAGACTTCGCAGGGAACGTAAACATCCGGCAGGAAGTGCATTTCGATTTTAATAATGCCGTCGCCCTGGCAGTTTTCGCAGCGCCCGCCTTTGACGTTAAACGAAAAACGCCCCGGCCCATAACCGCGCGCCTTGCTTTCGCGCGTGACGCTAAACAGTTCGCGCAATGGCGTAAAAGCGCCGGTGTAAGTGGCCGGGTTGGAGCGCGGCGTGCGGCCAATCGGCGACTGGTCTATGTTAATCAGCTTGTCAATTAAGCCCAGGCCTTCAACTTCATCATGCGCGCCCCACACTACGGGTTGATGATTAATTTCATAAGCCAGGCGCTTGTGCAAAATATCTTCGATGAGGGTGCTTTTGCCGCTGCCGGAAACGCCGGTCACGCAAACCAAGCAACCAAGCGGAATTGAAACATCAATGCCTTTGAGGTTATGCTCGCGCGCGTTTTTAATAACCAGATGGCCGGTCGCTTCACGGCGTGCAATCCGCTTCGGAATGCTCTCTTCCCCACTCAAAAACTTGCCGGTTCGCGATTCAGGACAGCGCATGATTTCTTGCAAGTTGCCCTGCGCAATCACGCGACCGCCGTGTTCACCGGCGCGCGGGCCAATGTCCACAATATGATCGGCAGCGCGCATGGTGTCTTCGTCATGTTCAACAACAATCACCGTGTTGCCCAGCTTTTTAAGGCGCATCAAAGTGTGCAGCAACTTTTCATTATCGCGCTGATGCAAGCCGATGCTCGGCTCATCCAAGACATAAAGCACACCAACCAGGCCAGAGCCAATCTGCGTAGCTAAGCGAATGCGTTGCGCTTCGCCGCCCGAAAGCGTATTAGCGGCGCGGTCTAAGGTCAGATAATCGAGGCCGACATCCACCAAAAACTGCAGACGTTCTTGAATCTCTTTCAAAATCGGGCGCGCAATAATGGTTTCGCGTTCGGAAAGCTGTAACTTGCCTTCACTTTGTGGTGCGCCGTTCAATGCAGCGCTACTGGCCCCGCTGGTGCGAATGTTTTCGATTTTTTCCAGCAAAGCCGCTTCAGTATTAGAAGTTTCGCGCGCGCCGCCACCGCGCAATCCCGTAAAAAATTGCGCCGCTTCACCGACGCTCATGCCGGTTACCGCCGCGATATTTTTATCGGATACCGTAACCGCTAAAGGAAACGGTTTGAGACGTTGGCCCTTGCAGGTCTTGCAAGGCCGGTCACTCATGTATTTTTGCAATTCCTCGCGCCACTGATCGCCGTATTCTTTGTATTGGCTTTGCAGGCTTTCCAGAACGCCTTCAAACGGCGTGTCATAAGAGCGTCGACGGCCATGCATGTTCAAATACGAAACATGAAATTTGCGGCCTTTGCTGCCGTTTAAAAGGATGTCGCGCTGCTCTTCGGTTAAATGTGAAATGGGGCGTGTCAGCGAAAAATCGTAGGCACTTGCCAGAGCGCGCAGCATGGCTTTTTTATAGTTGCTGCCGCTGCGCTTCCACGGCGCGATGGCGCCTTCTTCGATGCTCATGCGCTCGTCGGGCATCACCAGTTTCGGATCAAACTCCTGATGCGTGCCCAATCCCGAACATTCAGGACAAGCGCCATAAGGGCTATTGAAAGAAAAGGTGCGCGGCTCAACTTCTTCAAAGGACAATTCGCAGTTGGGACAGGCAAAATGCTCCGAAAAAGTCAGCACCTGCGATTCATTGCCCTCGGCAGATTCGGGCGCAGCAGGCTGCGCCCCTACAACCTCGACCATCATAATGCCTTCTGCCAGTTTCAGTGCCGTTTGCACGCTGTCGGCGATGCGCATTTGCGAATCGGGGCGCACAATCACGCGATCAACTACGACTTCAATATCGTGCTTTTCGTAGCGTTCGAGCTTGATGTCATCGGCTTCATCAAGGGAATAAACAGTGCCGTTGACGCGCACGCGCGCGAAGCCTTTTTTGCGCGCATCATCGAAGATTTTGCGGTATTCGCCCTTGCGGCCACGCACAAGCGGCGCCAGAATGTGCAGGCGCGCGCCCTCGCCTAAATTCAGAATCTGATCGGTAATCAAATCCACCGATTGCCGCGCGATGGTGCGCCCACAGTTGGGGCAGTGCGGCACCCCGGCGCGGGCAAACAAAAGGCGCAGGTAATCGTAGATTTCGGTGACCGTTGCCACCGTCGAACGAGGATTGCGCGAGGAGGTTTTCTGGTCAATCGAAACCGCCGGGCTAAGACCTTCGATGAAATCCACATCCGGCTTATCCATCTGCCCCAAAAACTGCCTCGCATAAGCGGAAAGGCTTTCCACATAGCGCCTTTGCCCTTCGGCATAAATGGTATCGAAGGCCAGACTCGACTTGCCGCTGCCGGAAAGGCCGGTAAACACAATCAACTGATGGCGCGGAATGTTGATGTCCACGTTTTTCAGGTTGTGCATGCGTGCGCCCTTGACGATGATGTATTTATCGGGCGTTATCTCTTCGGCAGGTGGCGCGTTATCCGGCGGGCAAACCGCGCTCGTATGCGGCAGATCGCTTTTGGCCTTCCGCGTGTTCTTGCGCGGCGCTTTTTCCGGCTTGCCATTTTCCGGCTTGCCATTGGCGGCTTTCACTTCTTCAACAGACTTCTTGGTTTTTGGGGCAGCTTTGCTTTTCGCGGCAGCTTTGCTTTTGGGAGCGACAGGCATAGGATTCTCGATAATTTTCGACTGATTTATCACGCAATTTCTAACTCAAACAAAAACGCGGCGCAACCGTCGCGCCGCGCTTCCGGCAACCAAAGATTCATCTTCAATCGTCAAATTTCACGACAGTTTAACGAGCTTTAGTCACGATGGCGAATGAGAGCGACAGTTACATCGTCACGATTGGAAGTAGCGGACATCGTGCCGGATGCAAGTTGTTTACTGGAAGCAGTAACCGGTGCCACCAGACGCTCGGCAAGCGGCGTAGCGGCATCAAAAGCCGTAGTAGCCATGTCCACCAGATATTTAGTTTCGGCCTGTGCGCTGGATTGGCGTGTTGTTAAACGCCCGCATAAATGGCGCACCTGGGCTTCACCATCTTCGGTGCCTCCGTAAGAAAGCGCATCCACCAAACCATCGGTAAACATCAGTAATTGATCTCCGGGCAGCCAGGGCAAGGTGCGCGATTCATACATCGTGTCGGGAAACATTCCCAGAGCCGGGCCATCGGTTTCGAGAGGCAGAATTGGCGGGTCGGCATTGTCTTCGTCTGCTGATTCAGGCGGTGCCTGCGGCACCAGCAGGGGCGCAATGTGACCGGCGTTGCACCAGGCCAGTGTTTTATGTTGTGGGTCGAGAATGACGCAGCAAAGCGCAATAAACAGTTCGCGCTGCAAGTCGGGTGCGAGGTTTTCATTAAGGCGCTGCATCAAGGTCGCTGGTTCGGGATACAGCGGCGCTAAGGCGCGCAGGGCATATTTGAGTAAGGGCAATCGTGCCTGAGCACGCACGCTTTTGCCCGACACATCGGCAATAAACAACGCGGTTTTGCCACCGGGCAAGGGCAGAATATCAAAGTAATCACCACCGCCTAAAGTGCGCGCCGCCTGCATGGCAACGCCCACTTCCAGATGCGGATCAAACCGCCGCGAATTGGCCGGTGTTTCACCCGATTCCGTTGAAAAAAGCAGCGGTTGCAGTTGGGTTGAAAGGTCTATCTCGCGCTGGTAGTTAGCAATCAGCAGTTGATCTTCCAAACGGCGCTGTCGCTCAATTTCCTGGGCTTCGGACATGTAACCTACTAAACAACCCACTAAGAAAAGCAAGCCGGTATCCAGAGCAATGCGACCAATAGTGGCTGTGGGAATGGCTAAATCGGCGTCATTGGCGGCGCGCACTAAAAAGAAGAGAAAGAAGAAGTTGCAAAACGCTGCCGTAACGGCGCCGCCGGCCACACGAAACCACAAGCCGCCCATGATGACAACGATGTAATAAAACGAAAAAAGCTGATAATTCTCGCCCAGTTGCATCCAGGCCGTGACCAGGGCCAAATCCATCGCCACAATAAAAGGGCGGCGCAAGCCAAAGCGCTGCGGGCGGATGCAGGAGATGCCAACCGCGATATTATAAACGCCGGCCAAACTGGCGAGGGCGATATCGCGCCAGCCTAAAGAATAATCGGAGTAAAAAAGAAACGGGCCAATGAGCGCCGCACCTAAAACAACAGTGCGAAAAACGGCGAGAATCATCTCAGCATCGCGCGCATGCGAAACCGGTTCAAGATCGGGCAGGTTTTCAAGGGCCGAAGCCGCATCACCATGCTGCGCAACGCGCGATTCAGCAACGCCGGCTTTTGTGGCCCAGCGTCCGCGCTGCCAGGGCCAGCGTCCTCGCTCGTTGATATTCTCTGCCGCCATGATTCAATAAACAGTAAAAGTTGCCGCTCGGTGCCCCGCAGTTTAAAACCAAAACCCGTTTACGGCCAATCATTGCTTGTTACTGAGCTTGACCCTAAGCACAAAAGGCGATGTGAGAGAATTTCATAACTTGGATATTTATCTCAAAAGTAAACATAAGAGATTGCTTCGTCACGAGTTGGGCCACGAACCAACCAATCTAGTAACAGGCGCGCATCATCCAATTGAAGAATCGCGGAATAACAATCCTGCTTGCACAAATGTGGGGCAACTTCTCGCCAGACACCATTTTTATCTGGTGCCATTTCAAACAAGAATACCGGCTTATCGGGGCCAAAGCGCAAATGTTCTAACTTTAAAAGCTCTTCTAATTTCGTCCAGCGATAAATATTGGTAAAGCGCATTTCTTTGCCGCTGCTTTGTTGCCAATGCCCGCTCTCCTCGAAAATCAAGACATCCAATGTTATTTCGCTAACTTTTACTACACCAGCACCTTCCCCTTCCCAACCAATGCCGGTATGACTTTGCGACTTAAAGTGCAACGCCGTCACGCCGCGCAGGCGCTCCCAAACTTGTGAAACAGGCACTATTTCCTTACTCCTTCGGATAATCGCGCCACAGCCACCGTAAAGTTTCAGGAAAGATGGCGCGGCCATGATTGTGGTTGTGGGCGCCCTGGCCATAAACGAATTTATAATCGTATTTGGCAAAGGCTAAAGATTTTGCCATTTGTTGGTTGGCAAGCGGCCAGTTGCCGTTGTTGTTATCTAAATCGTTGGCGCCGTCTTGCAGGAAAACACGAATCGGTTTGGGCGGGGTTTTGCGAATCAGAGCTTCGTAGTTATGGCCGCCTTCGCGCATTGTGGCGCCGTGCGCGATGTTGGTAAATGAACCTATCCAACTGACGACTTTGTGAAATTGATCGGGCTTTTGCCAGGCAACCGTGAAAGCGCAGATGCCACCGCTGCTGGCACCGCAAATGGCGCG
>DASWNL010000587.1:0-15522 GCA_036399215.1 Abditibacteriaceae bacterium | reverse complement strand
GGGCGCGCGCGAAGCCGGGCGCAATTACTGCTCAACTCATCTGCCCGCCCTGGCTGAAGTGCGCTCTTTTGCACAAAGCGAATTGAAAACGATTGCCGATTTATGCGAAGTGCCCAAAGCCGAAGGTGCTTTTTATTTTTTGTTGCGGGTGCAAAGCGATAAAACCCCTTTGGAATTGGTAGAACAATTGGTGCGCGAGCATGGCGTGGCGGCGATTCCCGGCACCACTTTTGGGCTGCAAGGCTGTTACCTGCGCGTTTCCTATGGCGCTTTGCAGCCCCTTGCAGCACGCGAAGGCATTGGACGCTTGGTGCAGGGCTTAAAAACAATTTTGCGATGAAAATCTACGGTGTTCAACTCGATATTCAATGGGAAAACAAAGCGGCGAATTATGAGCGCGTGCGCGAATTAATTCAAGAAGCCGCGCCTGAACCTGGCTCACTAATTGTGCTGCCGGAAATGTTCGCCACGGGCTTTAGCATGAACGTGGCGAAGATTACTGAAAATGCTTGTGAAACTGAGAAATTTTTGAGTGAATTAGCCCATGAATTTTCGGTTGTAGTTTTAGGTGGCTTAGCCACTGTGAATGCTGATGGACGAGGCCGTAATGAAGCGTATTTAGCTTTACCTGATGGCTCGGAGCAAAGCGCGCCCGTTCGCTACTGCAAGATGCACCCATTCACTTTTAGTGGCGAAAACAAGCATTTCGCGCCTGGTGAAGAAGCGGTCATTTTTGAGTGGCAGGGCTTTAGCGTGGCGCCATTTATCTGCTACGATTTGCGCTTCCCCGAAATTTTTCGCAGCGTGACTAAACAAGGTGCTCATTTATTCTGCGTGATTGCTAATTGGCCGGCTTCGCGCGATGTGCATTGGCGCGCATTGCTTTTGGCACGGGCCATTGAAAATCAAGCGTATGTCATCGGCGTAAATCGCTGCGGCGATGACCCGAAATTGAATTACGCCGGGCGCAGCCAGATTATTAGCCCGCGTGGCGAAATAATAGCTGATGCCGACAGTGAAGAGGGTGTCATTAGCGTGGAGCTTGATTTACTGGAGCTACAAAATTACCGCCGTGAGTTTCCGGCTTTAGCCGATATGCGGTTTGCTTAAAATGGTGGTTGGGTAAACTGTGCCCCACTTTCGTGTGACCAACGTGTAACCACTTTCGCCCAAAGGATGTTTCATGGCCGGCGATGCTTCCCTTGAACTGTTGTTAAAAGATATGCCCAGCGATCCACATGAGGCCCTGGCTCATTACGAGCGGCGGCTGCGCGCGCAGAATGAGCATCTCGAACAACTGCACGAAGATTTGCATCTCGCGCGCGAATTGCAACATGCCTTGTTGCCTTTGCAGTATCCCACTTTCCCTTCTCACGCCACGCCGCAGGACAGCGCGTTTTCGTTTCATCATGCCTATCGGGCTAACGAAGCCATTGGCGGCGATTTCTTTGCGATTCTGCCGCTGTCGGAGACTGTCGCCGGCGTGTTTTTATGCGATGTAATGGGGCATGGAGTGCGTGCGGCGCTTGTCACAGCCATGATTCGCGCCGTGTTGGAAGAGCTTAAGCCGTTAGCGCATGAGCCAGGCCAATTGCTGAATGAACTTAACCGCGCTTTAAGCGAAATTTTGCGCCGGGCACGCACGCCGATTTTTACTTCCGCCTTTTATTTGGTTGCCGACTCGACAAATGGGACGATGCGTTATTCTAATGCCGGACATCCTATTCCCTTACACACCTCTCGTCGTAATCAAACGGTTCATGAACTGGATTGCCAGGCATCGTCCGGCCCGGCACTGGGCATGATTGAAGACGCTGATTACAGCACTCGCGCCATGCAACTAACAGAAGGCGATGTGGTATTTTTGTTTACCGATGGCTTATTTGAAATAGAGCGCGCTGATGGCGAATTTTTTGGCGGCGAACGCATTGCGCAGGGCTTGCAAAAACGTATTACCCAAATGGCGCAGACACCGCTTGCGGTATTATGCGATGGTGTTTTGCAAGATGCCGTTGACTTTGCCGGAAAAATGGATGACGACTTATGTTTCGTGGCCCTTGAGCTTTCGCGCTTAGGCGTGCGGCACGAAGTCGGACGTGATGGCGTAACCGGACTTTACAACGCGATTTTCTTAAAAGAATCTATGGAACGCGAAGTATCGCGCGCTGAGCGCAAGGGCTATCAGGTAGGCGTCATTGCTTTAGATTTATTAGGGCTGGATGACTACGCCAGCCAACATGGCCAGGGCGCTACGGATGAATTACTGCGCGAATTTGGTGCGCTGTTGCATCGCTGCACGCGCCGTTCGGATATTGCCTGCCGCGTGCGGCCTACAGGATTTACTTTAGTGCTGCCCGAAGCCTCTATCGCCAGCACCGAACGCAAAGCCGCACAGATTCGATCCTGGGTGCAGGCTCAGGGACATGCCTATTTTGAAGACGGGCAGTTATCCCTTGCACTGGGATTGGCCTCTTTTCCGCAACACGGAAACACGGCGCAGGCCATTGTGCAGGCAGCTACTGAAGCTATGAAGCCGCGAAGATAAATTGTAAAAGGAATTGATGAATGCGCGCTCAAAGGCCCGGCGACATTTTATTGGTAGATAGCGATGAGGCGTTTCTGGAGGGTGCTGCCAAAGTATTGCGCGCTGCCGGGCATCATGTGAGCATCTGTCCCGATAGTGCGCACGCCTTGCGTTGTTTAGAGAATCATTTTTTCGATATTCTGGTGTGCGCGCAGGTGCTGCCCGATGGAAGTGGGGCACAAATGTGCCGAACCATTAAAGCCACTGACCAATTTGGCCATCCCTTAGTAGCCCTGTTGATAGACCTTACCATTGCCGACGAAGAATCCACGACTGTTTTGTCTGAGTATCAATCTTTGGAAGTGCGTGAGAACGATGCCTTGCAACCCGATGATGTCATTTTAGTGCCACTGCGTCCTGAAATGCTGGCCGGACGCCTGTTGGCCCTGCTCAGAACGCGGCGTTACTTAGACGAAAGCAAAGCGGCTATTGGTGCGCTTATGCAGGTTGCAGAAGGCGTTGAAGAGCAAGATCGCGCCGCCAAAGGACACTGCAAGCGCCTGGCGATTATGAGCATCGAACTCGGTGCTGTTTTAGGCTGCGATGATTGGGAGCTAACCACATTGGAGCGCGCCGGTTACTTGCATGATATAGGAATGGTCACCATTCACGGCGCCCTGGCGCATAAAACCAGTTCGCTTTCGCCTATGGAGATGGAACATCTGAAAACGCACACCCTGCGCGGCGTTGAAATATGCCGCGCGGTCGCCGCCCTCAAGCCTGTTTTGCCGATTATTCGCAGTCATCACGAGCGCGCCGATGGCACTGGCTATCCCGATAGATTAAAAGGCGATGAAATTCCGCGCCTGGCGCAAATTTTCGCTATTCCTCATCTTTACGAAGCTATGCGCCTTTCGCGCCCTTATCGCGGCGCCCTGTCCGAATCGCGCGCTGTGCAGATGATGCAAAACGAAGTTCAAGACGGCTGTTGGAACGATTTTATCTTTACCTCTTTCGTTGAACATGTCCTGCCCGGCCTTGAAGAGCGCCTCGATTCGATGCATATTTTATGGTCGCCCCAGGTGGTTTCATAGCCTGCAAAAACTGCCTGAACGTGCCCAAACAAACTTCGTCTATCACACGGCCCTTGCAAAAGGGCTTTTATTTGCACAGACTTCGTGAAATCATTCACAGGAACGCGGTTTTGGCAGAAAGCCAGGAGAAAACGATGGCGACTTTACAATTACAGGGCGATTTAGCGCGCACGTTCAATAAGGTGCTTAAAGAAGAGGGCGCCTGGAGCGGCCCCATCACGATGGAAAGTGGGGCGCAGTTGCAGGTGCCATTGCCTCAAAGATATAGCGATATGTCGGCGGATGAAATCGTTGTCGGCATTGCGCGGGCCAAGGAGATTCTCGGCTCGAAGTTGGTAATTTTGGGCCATCATTACCAACGTGAAGAAGTTATTCGCTGGGCTGACTTTCGCGGCGACAGCTTTAAGTTGTGCAAAGATGCGGCGGCAAGGCCTGAAGCGGAATACATCATTTTTTGCGGCGTGCATTTCATGGCCGAGAGCGCTGATATTTTATCGGCGCCGCATCAAAAAGTGATTCTGCCCGACTTGCACGCCGGCTGCTCGATGGCGGACATGGCCGATATTGATCAAGTCGAAGAAGCGTGGGATGCTTTGCTGGAAGTTTGCGCCGGGCAGAAGATTATTCCCATTACCTACATGAACTCAGCGGCCAATTTGAAAGCGTTTGTGGGCCGCAACGGCGGCGCGGTCTGCACTTCAAGCAATGCGCGCAAGATTATGGATTGGGCCTTGCGTCCGCTTGCAGAAGGCGGCGCTGGCGGCGAAAAACTGTTGTTCTTTCCCGATCAACATTTGGGACGCAATACGGCGGTTCTGGAAATGGGCTTTGCCCTTGAAGATTGCGCCGTGTGGAATCCGTTTGAAGATTTAGGCGGCCAGGACGAAGCCACTCTGCGCCGCGCGCCGATTTTATTGTGGAAAGGGCACTGCTCGGTGCACGGCACGTTTTTGCCGATTCATGTGGACAATGTGCGCCAGCGCTATCCCGGTATTCAAGTGATTGTGCATCCCGAATGCGTGCATGAAGTGGTGGTCAAAGCCGATGCTTACGGCTCAACGGAAAAGATTCGTAATTTAGTGGAAGCCGCGCCGGTTGGTGCCGACATCGCGATTGGCACAGAGATTAACCTGGTTAGCCGCCTTGCCTTAGAATATCCCGATAAAAACGTGATTTGCCTGAACCCGAACGTCTGCGTGTGTTCAACGATGTATCGCGTGGATGGCCCTCATTTGTTATGGGTGCTGGAGAACCTCCTGGAAAGCAAAGTAGTCAACCAGATTGTGGTGCCGGAACCGATTGCCAGCCAGGCGAAACTGGCTTTGCAGCGCATGTTGGATTTCGCTTAAAAGTTGATAACCAAAAGAAAAAGCGAGGCATTTTGCCTCGCTTTTTCTTTTTATGACGGCACCTTATAAATTTACGGCATTGCGTCTGGATTTGGCGCAGCGGGCACATCACCAGAGCCACCTTGCGGTGAAATCGAACTTCCATCGGTGTTGCCTTCTGTGCCCGTATAATCGTTGCTCATAGCGCCTGCTGAGTTATCGCGGCTGCCTGTAGCCGCGCCGGTTCCAGCACCTGCGCCGCGCAAGACATCGCCTTGTGAAATCGCAGCATTTCCGACGCTGCCCGCACCTGTTACGCCTTCGGCCCGGCCGCTGTCGCTGGTGGATGACAGCAAACCGTCGTTAGCGCGTCCAGCGCTGTAATCCGATTGGTCACTTTTGGTATCGGCAGCATCGCCCGCGCCTTGATCGCGATCTTGCGCCGTATCGCTGCCGACTGCGCTGCCGGCGAATGTAGGGGCGGCGTTGTTATCGCCGATAACCGTGCCGGATGCATTGCCGCTACCACCATCGCTGGGAATAAGGCCGACTGTTGCGCTACCCATTTGCGTGGTCTGGTCTTCGTTGTCGCCGCCTTGCGCTCCGGCGTCCACATTGAGATGATCGTTTTGGTTTGCCATGATTGGTTCTCTTAAAGAGAAACTCCTTTCGTTGTGCAACTCGTTTTGCCGCTCAACGGCGGCAACTGCCATGCCGGAAAACCGTTACTGGTCGCGGCCCTGCAATTGTTGCTGAGTTGCCGGGTCGGGTGGGGTTGTAATTTGGGTTTCGGTGCTCTTTTCGTCCGGCGAGCGGCCCACACGGGTGGCGCCAAAGAAAAGCGTGAAGAATACGCCAATAACGGCTATTAAAATCAAAGCGCCGATAATTAGTTCGACGATTCCCATAAATCTTCTTCGTTTCCCTCTCCCTCCCAGAGAGAGGGTTAGGGTGAGGGGCTAAATGCTCTGCAAGTGCGGACGAATTTGCACTGAAATCACATCGCAGCGCGCGGGTTGCGTGAGCACGTAATGCACAGCTTCGGCGATGTCTTCGGGTTCGAGCATTTCGCCCTTGCGAACTTTTTCGGCTTGTTCTTCCGGTGAGTTTCCTACCATCGGCGTGGCGATCAGGCCCGGCTCAATAAGCGACACTTTAATGCCTTGCGGGTTGACGGCTTTACGCAGTGATTCACAAAAGGCTTGAATGCCGGCTTTAGTTGCCACATAAATGTCGCTTTCTTCTTCACGTTGCTCGGCACTCAATGAACCCACGCATACAATATGCCCGCCCTTGTTTTTCATGCGCGTAAGAGCTTCTTTTGAACAGGCCGCATAACCCAGCAGGTTAACGTTGATGCCGTAAGAAATCTCTTCGATGCTGTTTTTCAAAATGCTGCCCGCCGTGATGGCCGCGTTGTTAATCAGAATATCCACGCCACCGAGTTTTTCATCGGCAGTTTGAAAAACGTGCGCTACATCTTCGGGCTTGGCCTGGTCGGCGCTGAGGCCATGCACTTCGCCTGAGGATTGCATTTCGTTTAAAGCATCTTGTAGATCATTTTCATTGCGTCCGAAGATTAAAACACGGGCGCCGCGTTCGGCCAAAAGTTTGGCCGTTGCGCGTCCTATGCCTGTCGTGCCGCCGCTGACGATGATGGCTTTGCCCTCGATATTTTCGGGATGATAATTTTGCGGCGCTTTCCCACTCTGGTTTGTTTCGCTCATGAGTGCCTCCATTGAGATTTTTGCCGGGGCACGGCGGGGCATATCGCGGGCCAAAATTTCGTGTCAAACTGCGCCGGGAAACAAATTGAAGGTTAAGCAAACAAAGTCATGGCAAATAAGCGAGGGGCTTTTGTGCCCTATCAAGTGCCACCTGATCAACAGGTATTAGTGGCGTTAATGAACAACAAGCGTGATTTCGCTATTGCGCGTGACCAAGGGTGGTATCGCATCCCTGTAAAAAACGCACCACGCGCTATGGTGGCGCGCCATATCGCTTTTTACCAAACCAAAATCTTCGGTGATGAGGGTTGGGCCATTAATTACTGGGCCGAAATTAAAAGAAAACACATCGTCAAGCGTCTTGACTTGTTCCCCGATCAACCCGGCCATGCGCGGGCTGACAAAGAGTATTACCGTTTGGAAATAAGTGAACTTCAAAAACTAAAACGTCCCATCGTTAGCCATCGCGGACGGCGTATTATCTTCATCCCAACTACGTTGAAAAAGTTTCAAAACGCCCTTGAGATTAATGATTTGTTTCATGAAAGCCCGCTTGAAGACCAATTGTGGGAAGTATTTAAATCGCAACGCATCGAAGCGGAGCGCCAATATTACTTGAATATCCACAAAAGCACTTATTGTTTGGATTTTGCGCTCTTTTGCGGCCAGGGATACATAGATATCGAATGTGATGGCGACACCTGGCATGCTCAACCAGCTCGTATTCCAATGGATAATGCGCGGGATAATGCGTTGACTACTCAGGGTTGGTCAGTTTTGCGTTTTAACAGCCGCGCTTTACATGACGATATGCCCGACTGTATGCATAAAGTGAGAGAAACCATCAACCAACGCGGCGGGTTAGTGACGGCCACCGGCGAACGGCGTTGGGCCGCTACTGGCGTCGGCCAAGACCAACAGTTAAGTCTTTTCGAGCCACTACGTTAAACAACTTTTCCCTACTTTGTTTTGTATCACTGTCCCTGTTGCCATAGGTGATGCCATGTAAAACTGCGCCCGGTAACAATTGCAAAGGAACAAACATGAACTATCGAGTTTTGGGGCGCAGCGGTTTGGAAGTGAGCGAGATTAGCTTGGGTTGTTGGGCCATTGGTGGCCCTTCGTGGCGCGATGGCAATCCGGTTGGATGGTCGGGCAATGACGACCGAGAATCATTGGATGGTTTGCGCCGCGCCTGGGAACTGGGCATCAATCACTACGATACTGCCGATGTTTACGGCGATGGGCACTCTGAACGCGTTTTAGGCGAATGGCTGCGCGAAGCGCCACGCGAACAGATCATTATCGCGTCCAAAGTCGGTTGGTTCAAAGGCACGGCGGGCCATGCGATGGAGCATGTTCATATTCGCCATCAACTGGAGCAAACGCTGTTTAATCTCGGCACGGATTACATTGATATTTACTATTTTCATAATGCCGACTTCGGCCCGCAGGATAAATATCTGGAAAACGCAGCGGCAACCGTGCATCGTATGCAGGAAGAAGGCAAGATTCGCGTCGTGGCGCAATCGGCTTATAGCTTTGCCGATTTTCAGCGCGTTTGCCCGGTGACCAAACCGGATATTTTGCAGTTTCACTACAACGCTTTTGGCAGCGAATTCGATCAACCCGGCAACCTCTTTGAATGGGCCGAAAGCCAGAACCTCGGCATGGTTTTATTCGGCCCCTTAGCGCAGGGCTTGCTTTTGGATAAATTCGACCCGGATAATCCACCGCAGTTTGGTGAAGGCGATATTCGCGCCGGCAATCAAGGTTTCTCGCGTGAAAAGCTGCTCGACATTCGTCAAAAGTTGCAGCCGCTCAAAGAGCGTTTCGGCGGCGAATCGCAAGACTTGGTGCGTGTCGCATTACAATTTGCCCTGGCTCAATCACCAAACGCTTGTGTGATTCCCGGTTTCAAAAATGCGCGCCAGGTAGAATCCAATGCCAATGCTGCGGGCCAGCCGCTTTCACCTGAAGATGTTGAATTAATCCGTAAAACTTTAAGCAATTGAATTTTGTGATTAAACAGCGATTGAACAAGGATTGAACATTGATAGGCAAAACCCTAAAACCGTGAAAAGCCTTGTCCTATAAGGGATTTTTGAGTTGTAAAAAGGCAGGCAGGCGGAACGTGTCACAAACAGGATACGTCTGCGGCCTTGATTCAAGAACCGAAACTTTCCTGGAAGGACGGTTCTTAAAATTATTTTCATAACTCATCCTATTTCCTTGCATTTTTCCCTATCTACCATGTTCAATATGCTGAGGTTGTCTTCATGAATTGCCCCGTAACTTGCCAGAGCGTTCAGTTGCAGATGGCAGATTTTAGTGCCGGACATCTATCACCTTTGCAAGCTCATGCTTTTGAGCAGCACTGTGCATCCTGCGATGCTTGTCAGTGCGAATGGGAAACTTTCCAAAACACTTTAGAGTTGCTTTCCGCTTTGCCCCAGGCGGTGCCGTGCGAAGAGTTGTCCCATGAAATGTGGGATTGCTGTTGCCAGGATTGGATGTCGCACGTTGAAGAGCGGCGCTGTAAAAATTCGCCCCTTAATGCCTTGCGCCGCTCTATCCATTGGATTAACCAGCAACCCCGTTGGGCGCAAGGCGGTTCGGTTGCTTCGAGTGTAGTAGTGGCTGGAGTTGTTCTCTTTTGGAGCAGTGCCTGGGTCGCATCATCTAAAGCGCCAATTGCCTCAAATGTTGTTGCCTCCAATAGTTCCGCTGTGCCAGTGGCCTCTTTGCCTGATGCCTCTCTGCCATCTGATGGAGGCCCACTCCGTTTGATGGGGCCATCAGCAATTGGTGTTTCTCCGCTCCCTTACAATTCACCACCGGTAAACATTAGCGAATCTTCTATTCCGTTGCTTCCTTCACGCCGCGTTGGTTTAGATAACGTGCCTTTTTCTGCTTCAGGCAGCGATTATTGGAATAATCAACAATCTCTACCTAAACCTCTACCGGTCGAGCGCTTCATCAATCGTGTTGCAAATACCCGGATTTTAGCGCCGTCAGCACAAGCAAGGACTACTCCACATTCATCAGTTACACCTTTTGTTTGGGAGGGGCGCACAGCGGAAAAGCAGATGCAGAGTTCGGCATCCTTACCGCTTATGCACGGAGAATAATAATTTAAGCGACGTCCTCTCATCGCTGTCCATAAAAGCAACTTAGCCCCTATTCTTAGCTAATAAAAGGTATCTAATTACAATACTTTATTGCAAAGTATTGCATTGGGCTGTTGGTGAAGACGGCTGGCCATATCTGGAAGCCACCAATGTGCGTCTGTTGTGTAACGCGCGCTTGCGCTAATGCTTGTTGATGTTTTGCGCTCATCCATAGCCCTCATCACCTTCAAGACTTTCGACATGTGCCTGCTCAATCTCTGTCCCGTGTTCTGTTTTAACTCCGGCTACTTTTTGCGGCACTCGTATTGCCTGGTATTGACACATCCTGCTTTTAATCGGGAACACACAAAGGTGGAGGCGTTTATGAAACACAACCAATCAAAGAACCTGTTGTTATTGGCGGGCCTTATTGCAGGGGCGGTGTGGTAATGCCACAGATGGCGCAGGCTGACAACATCAGAGAACAAGATGCCGGCGAAGTCAAGACCAATGTCCGCATTCCACTGGACAATGTCCAGGTGGTCTATGAAGGCAAGACCTATACGGTCAATGGTAGTCTGCATGGCACCTTTTCTTCAAAGAAACAAAAAGAGGGCTTTTTTATTAAGGCTCATCTGAATGCTCAGGGCGTAAGCGTAATGGCCCCCGACGGCACCGTTTATCGGGGCGTGGGTGCCGGTAATCTGCAGGTGCGCACCGAAGAGGGCGGCGCCACATTCAAGGCGGTGGCCAATGTGGGCTTAATCGGTCAAGGCAAGGCTCCTAACTTCCGTCTACATGTCAATCTGAAAGGCAGCGTTGCCACGGATGGACAGGTGACTGTTGAACTGGACAAAGTCCAGGCGCATAAAGGCTAATGCAGCCCGAAGTTAATGGACGCTGGACGCTGAAAAGCTAACAGACAAAACAAAACCTCTCCACTGATGTGGAGAGGTTTTGTTTTGCAGATTTGTATCGAGTAGTTGTTCTATCTACCTCTATTCTTGCGAGCTCTATTCTTCATGGTGCCTGGCCTGTCAAATGGTGTGGTATCAAGCAGTTAATTCGCGTCAGCATTAATAATTGTGGGAGCTAACGCGAACCATTATTAGCGCATCCTCCCGGTTTTAGGAATAGAACTTGCCAAATGACTTTTGGAGTCTGCACAACAGCATTACAGTTAGGTATGTAGTCTGTTATGTCCTGTTGTTGTGGCTTATGTGGTGGTTTATGCGGTTTATGTCGTAGCTTTCAATTCTTAAGTTGAGACCTGGACAATAGGCCGTTCAACTTTCATATCAATTTCATAACAATGGCGTAAGGCAGGTTGATGCACGATGAACAGTGTCAGTTTTAAACAATCAAAGGGAAGAAAATACCAACGCAGCGTTCAGCCGTTTGATCGCTATATCCAGCGTCACACGCCAGGGGCGCGGGCTTTTACCGTAGCGCAATCGTTTGTGGCGGCCAGGGGCATGGCGGCAAAGCGCTTAACAAGCCGCGCTGGCGTAGAGCCTGTTAAAAACCTGGGAATTAAGCTGAAAGGCCAACACGCCCAAAAGATAGAGCGAGCAAAATCCCTCCATCAACCTCTTGTGCCGCGCCGTGTGCTCATCGCCGGTAAACACGAGCAGGGCTGCCACTTAGCTCAAGAGTTTTATCGCCATTTCCCTCAGGCTTACACCGTAGTTGGATTGGTTACGGATGCTCCCTCTTCACTTGAACAAGTTGAGCAGTCTGATTCTCATATCGCTTTACGAAACGAGGTGCCGGTTGTAGGGCATATAGGGGATGGGCCTGAGGTATTACGCCACCATCAAATAGATGAGGTGCTAATCGCTGATTATTTCTCACCCGACTTCAAACTCTGGGAGCCACAACTCGCATCATGGGCTGCCTCTCCAGACGAAGTAAGGGAAAAACGGCAACAGAACGCTTACCATGCGGTCAAACGAGTTCTGGACATTGTGTTCTCTTTCCTTGGTTTGCTTTTAGTGGCACCTCTATTGGTGGTTGTAGGGTTGTTACATAAAGCACTGGCGCCGGGGCCGGTTTTCTTCACACAGATACGAGTCGGGCAAAACGGGCGGTGTTTTGAAATCTATAAGTTGCGCACCATGAAGTTAGATGCCGAAAAAGAGAGTGGCCCTGTGCTGGCACAGCATCGTGATCCTCGCTGCACACCTTTGGGTGCCTTTTTGCGCGCTACGAAAATAGATGAGTTGCCGCAGTTGTTCAATGTGCTGCGCGGCGACATGAGCCTGGTCGGGCCACGCCCGGAACGGCCTGTTTTTGTAGAGATGTATCAGCGCTATATTCCTCGCTACACTGACCGCCATCAGGTGCGCCCTGGTCTAACGGGATTGGCTCAGGTTAACGGTGACCAACTGACGCACGTCAATGTCAAGCTGCATTACGACTTGGCGTATGTTCAGAACTGCGGCTTCTCGTTGGATTTAAAGCTGTTGGCACGCACGCCTTTGGTGATTCTAAAAGCCCTATTGGTTAAGTCTCAAGGTTCTGAAAAGCGCCCACTGTTAAACCCAGAACCCAAGCCATCCCCCGTTGCGGCGTAATCACCATTAGCTGGCATGTAGCAGGCATGATTATTTAGTGATACTGTGATTAGGGCACAATAAATCCTGGCTGCGATTGCGTCAGTCGGTTCTATCTTACCTACGGTGGTTTTCTACGCAAATTAGCTTTGATAATGCGCAAGCGCCGTCCCGCTACACCCAGAAGCGGGACGGCGCTTCGTTTTAGGCTTTGACTTTGTTTTCGGTTGCCGGGCTTTGTGGATGATTGTGGAAAAGATTTGCTGTCTGTCACACTACGAAGAGACTTTCAAAGCGTCCTTCGTCGTCAGCGGGGTCTTCTCAGTTGTAAAGTGGTGTTGGGTTTCTTTCAAGCTCCGTATCTGTGCAACCAGCAAATCAAGCGCGAAATCCAAAAGGTTCACTATGCGATTGCCATAACCTCCGATTCATTTAACGCTGAGCAACAACTTCCTGAACTATACGGTCAGTTGAGCGCTCTATGAAAGGCAAGCCGTTCTCAGGGAAACCTTGCATGGTGATGGCCGTCCGAAACGCTGCGAGTGTTCCAGTTGGAATTAAATCAATAAACGCCGAACAAGTAGCTTACTGCGCGTGAACTTAAATGAAAACCGGCAGTATAAGGGAAGGTATCACCAGCGCCGCCACACAACATAATCCGATTACAACTCTCGAAGAGTAGGCGGTTAGATTTTTATGATTATGAAATTCTCACGATTATTACTCACTTTAGGGCTTGTTATTTCATCGCCAAGCGTTCAAGCTGCTGGCAAAGAAAACACACCACCGGGTGCGACACCAAAAGAGATGGAGATGGGACGCAAGGCATCTGAGGCGCTGGAAAAAAGCCCGAAAATCAAATTTCTGGATGAAAAAGAGGCTGCCAATAAAGCTCTGGTCGAAAAGCTCAACAAAATGGCGGAAGAGTTAGGCAAAGCTTCGGCGCGTCCTGACATTAAATATGTAGTGAAAGTTATTGACGATAAAGACATCAACGCCTTCACCCTGCCGAGCGGGAAGATTTATTTTTATAAAGGCCTAATTGACTTTGCCAACAACGACGATGAAATTGCGGCGGTTATGGCCCATGAAATTGGTCACAATGCGCATTTTCATGCGTTGCGCGGCGAAGCCAAAGCGCGCAAATTAAGTTGGGTCGGGTTGGCGGCTATGTTAGCAGCTCTGGGCGCGGGGCGCGACGGCGCTGGCATCGCGCAAATGTCGCAGTATTTACTGCTCGGCATTATGAACGGCTATGGTGTGGCCTATGAAAAAGAGGCCGATAGTTCCGCTATTGGGCAGATGAAAAAGACGACTTATAACCCCGCGGCCCTGGTGACTTTTATGAATCGCCTTAGCTTTGAAGAAAAAGCGCACCCCGAAATTGAACTGGGCATTTTTCGCACGCATCCGCCTTCAGAAGAGCGGGCCACGGCCATTAAAGAGCAGATGACCAAAGAAGGCATCGAATTCAACCCGCGCGATGTTACAGGCGGGCGTGAAGCCAAAGTCGTTGAAAAAGAAAAATCGCTTATCGTTGAACGCGCCGGTGTTGCCTTGTTTGAATTAGCGTTTACTGATGTCACCAAAAAAGCGGTGCAGCAACGCGCCGGCGCCGCCGCCGATGTGGTTAATAACCTCATGCGCGACAACTTGAAATTGCACGAAGTGCGCACTGAAAGCGTTGGTAATGAGGCACGTCTTATCGCGCGCGGTCAGGAAATCATTGTCTGCGCTACTGCCGATGCTGCTTTGCAAAAGATTACCCCCCTCGATTGCCTTCAGAAATGGCGTGATAATTGGGGCCGCTTGTTCTGGAAAGAAGCCGTTGGCGGCAAGTCATAAAAAGTTTTGGGTTATGAGTTAAGCGTTAGACGCTGAGCCTTAAAGCGATTAAACCTACAAGCTGTGCCAGAACAACTCAAAACTCATAACCCAAAACTCATAACTTCCAAAACTCGCCAAATCTCTATCATTGGTTCGCCTATTGAGCATTCTTTAACACCGCGCATTCAAAACGTGGCTTTGCGTGAAATAGGCGCTGATATAGTCAACACGGCATTTCACGTTCAACCGGAAAATCTGGAAAAAGCCGTGCGCGGCGCGCAGGCATTAGGAATGCTGGGCTTGATGGTGACGATTCCTCACAAGGAAAATGTGCTGGCGCTTTGTGATGAACTTGATCAATCGGCGCGTGATATGGGTGCGGCCAACCTGCTGCACTTTCGTGCAGACGGAAAGATCATCGGCTATTCCAGCGATGGCTGGGCAGCTATTAAAAGCCTCGAAGAAAACGAAGTGATAGTGCGAGATGCAAAGATTTCAATTCTCGGTGGCGGTGGCGCGGCGCGCAGTCTGGCACTTACTTTTGCGCGTGCGGGTGCTAAATCAATCACGCTTTGGAACCGCACCATCGAACGCGCCGAACGCATTGCCGATGAGATAAATCAGTTAGACGAATCAAGCACAGCGTCTATTCAGCCTCTTGGTCTTACTGTTACCGCTTGCGATTTATTAGTTAATACAACATCTGTCGGGATGCACCCGCATGAAAGCGAATCACCTGTGCCCATGCATTTACTGGGCAGTGGCATAGCCGTTTACGACATCGTTTATAACCCACTCGAAACGCGGTTGCTGCGCGAAGCCAAATCCGCCGGAGCGAAAACCATAGATGGATTGGGGATGCTGATTTATACCAATGTGCGCGCCGTTGAAATCTGTGCCGATCTTGAAATCTCCGCTGTCACCATGCGCGCCGAAGCCTTACGTGCCTTAGCTGAAAAAGAAAAATAAATTTAGCGGGGTTTTGTAAGCCAATTGAGGTTGCCGACCGTGCAACTCGCGTGCAATTACCCACGTTGCATTGCCTCTCACTCCTGCAAATTGAGCTTCACGGCCACGCCCCCGCACGCGGCCTAGTCGGGGTAAGAATATTATATAGCGCGTAATGGATTAGAGGCTACAGGTTAGGCGTGTCATTCCCGCGCAGGCGGGAATCCATAAGTGAGAGTGCTGGTATCTTGCTGTAAAATCCTGCCACCAGGCAAAGGTATGGATTCCCGCCTGCGCGGGAATGACTATAGGCAGTCAAATATGTAGCCTTTCATTCGTTATCCGCTATAAAAGCAGCATAATCCTGTCGCAAAACATAAAAGCCACAAAAGAAATTTTCTTTTGTGGC
>DASWNL010000586.1:0-3346 GCA_036399215.1 Abditibacteriaceae bacterium | reverse complement strand
AAACATCAGGAACAATCTTATGCGAATTGCACTTGGGACAATTGCCGTTTTTCATGTCCTTCATTATCGCACGGAATTGAAATTGATTCAGGAGACATCATGATTGAAAAACTCACTTTTGGCCGCACCGGACACAACAGCACGCGCATCATCTTCGGCGCTTTTGCAGTCGGACACGTTTCACAAGAGAAAGCCAACCAAACGCTTGATGTTTTGTTGCAATACGGCATCAATCACATTGATACGGCTGCCGATTATGGCGATTCGGAATTACGTGTTGGCCCCTGGATGAAAGAACATCGCAAGGACTTTTTCGTGGCGACGAAAACCGGCAAGCGCACTTATGAAAAGGCGCGCGACGAAATTCATCGTTCGCTTGAACGCTTGCAAGTAGAACAGATTGATTTGATTCAACTGCACTGTCTGGTTGACCCGCAGGAATGGGAAACCGCACTTGGCCCTGGTGGGGCCTTGGAAGCCTGCATCGAAGCGCGCGAACAAGGTTTGGTGCGCTTTATCGGTGTGACCGGGCACGGCGTCACGGTGGCGAAGATGCACAAGCGCGCTTTGGAGCGTTTTGATTTCGATTCGGTTTTGCTGCCCTACAATTTGCCAATGATGCAAAATGAAAGTTACGCTTCCGATTTTGAAGAGCTTATTAAATTGTGCAAGGCTAAGAATGTGGCAGTGCAGACTATTAAATCCCTCGCACGCGGTCATTGGGGCGAAAAGCAACGCTTTGCTTCCACCTGGTATGAACCGTTTCAAGAGCAAAGTGACATTGACCTGGCTGTAAGTTGGGTTTTGCAACGTCCGGGCGTGTTTTTAAATACGGCGGGCGACCCTGATCTGCTGCCCAAAATCTTGGACGCGGCAACAAGGCAAGACCAAAATGGCAATGCAGCCGAATTGGAAAATTTAGAGATGGCACCTCTGTTCGTTTGACATAAATGTAGGGGCGCCGGGTGCCCCTACATAATTTTCCTTGGTGCCTCTTAAGGAAACTTAACCGTCCTCTGCGTTATCAAGGTCGTATAGCCAAGCACTTAAATTTTCAGGCATAGAAATTGAGCGCAATCGTGCAACAACGCCATTGCCTGGTGTTGGTCAAAGTTGCCTATTCCCTTATGAAGCGTTGGCTATTTATTCTCATTCCCCTTGTTATTCTTGGCGGCCTTATTACCTGGCGTATTGGTCAGGCAAATGCTGAGAGAGACGAACAAAAAGAAGTTAAAGAGCGGCGCGCCACTGCGCCCAAACCTGTTTCGGTTGTGCCGGTTCGAGTGCGCGACATTGTGACAACTTACAATGCCGTTGGCACTGTCGAATCGCCGGACAATGTAGAGATCGCGCCCGAAGTGACGGGGCGCATCGAAGCTTTAACCGTTACCATCGGCGACCCGGTTCGACGCGGCCAGGTCGTAGCGCGCATTGATCCCTCGCAGGTTGAAGCCGAAGTGCGCCGGCAGGAAGCCAGCGTGGCCGAAGCGCGTTACCGTCTAGCCCAGGCGCGTATCAATACCAGTCCGGCGGTTGTTGCTATATTGTCGGAAATTCGCCGCCAAGAGGTTGCCTTGGCTGAGGCGCAAAATGCCTATAAACAGGCCTTAGCCAGTGACCGCGCCCAACGCAGCGGTGCTTTAGCAGGTGTGACGGATGCCACAGGGCGCATCAGAAACGCTCAGGCCGGTATCGCTTCGGAAGAAGCCACTTTCAATCAATCGAAGGAAAGTTACGCAGAGCAGATTGCAGCGGCGCAAGCCGCTGTAACGGATGCTCAGGGCCGCGTGAAGAGTGCAGAAGCCGGGATTGCCAGCGCTCAGGCCGATTTGGGGCAATCAACAGAAAACTACGCTGGACAAGTAGCAGCAGCCCAGGCTCTGGTTACCGACGCACAAGGCCGCATTACCGCTGCTGAAGCCGGCATTTCCAGTGCTCAGGCCGATATCCGCAGCGCTCAGGCCGATCTGGACAACGCCAAGACCAAATATAACCGCACTTATGCGCTCTACAAGCAAGCCTTCATTGCTGCTCAGGAGGTGGATGATGCTCGTGCTGCTGTAAAAGTGGCACAAGCGGCTTTGGACAGCGCCGAACAACAACTGGAAAGCGCCAAAGCACTAAAATCTTCGGCACAAGCGCAAAAACAGGCCGCGCAAAAACAAGCTGATATTGTAGCCACCAAAGGCAAGGCCGACATCGAAGTCGCACGCACACGTGTAGCAGCCGCTCAGGCCGCGCGTGATTCGGCTAACGCCCAAAAAGAAGCCGCCGAAAAGCAAGTATCCATTGCGCGCACCAAAGGCAACGCTGATGTGGAAGTGGCGCGCTCCAAAGTGGCGCAGGCCCGTGCCGCGCGCGATTCCACCGAGGCACAACGCAGGGCCGCACAAGAGCAAGTCACGGTCATCGGCAGCAAAAGCGACGTAGATATTGAAGCGGCTCGCAGTCGCGTGTCACAAGCGCAGGCTTCGTTGCGCGAAGCGCGCTCGAACATGGCATTGAAATCGTCTTCGGCGCAAAATTTGGCGGCCTTGCAATCCGTTGTAGATGCCGCAGAAGCCGAGTTACGCGCTGTGCGCTCGCGCCTGAGCGATACCATCCTCACTTCGCCGATTGATGGCGTGGTTACGGCGCGCCGTCTTGATCCCGGCGCCATCGCCGGGCCGGGGCAGCCGATTATTACCGTTCAATCGCTGCGTCAGGTATGGGTTTTGTTCCCGACACCCGAAGAGATTTCACGGCAAATTGCGGTCGGCCAAATCGTGCAGGTGGCTTTCGACGGATTGCCGAATCGCACCTTCAACAGCCGCATTAGCCGCATCAATCCCGCCGCCGATTTACAAAGTCGTCAGTTTTCGGTGCGCCTGACTTTGGACAATCCTCAGAATCTCATCAAGCCCGGCATGTTTGCTCGCATCAATTTGGTGACACAACGCGTAAGCAATGCCATCGTGGTGCCGCGCGAAGCCGTTGAGCGCAAGGAAGGCGAAACGCAAAACGGCACCGTTGTCGTAATCAATAAAAACAGCGAAACCGAAAAGCGTAATGTGACGCTCGGCGCCGATGACCCGAAGGGTTTTCAAATTATCGAAGGCATTATGCCTGGTGAAAAAGTCGTCGTGATGAGCACTACACCGCTACGCCCCGGCCAGGAAGTCAAGACCGGCGAGAAACAGACAGAAAAGACGGAAAAGAAAGCAGATTAACCCTCACCCCATCCCCTCTCCCAATTCGCTTCGCGGGAGAGGGGCGCAAAATTATTCTGCTTCTTCCCATTTAAAATATTCGGAGCCTTCTCCTTCAGTCACCCCTCTCCCGCGAAGCGAATTGGGAGAGGGGATGG
>DASWNL010000585.1:0-3825 GCA_036399215.1 Abditibacteriaceae bacterium | reverse complement strand
CTCAATGAGGGGCAAATCGCGCTATGGACGTATAACAACGGGGTTGTTCTTTCGCGCGTGCAGATTTACTATGAAAATGAAGTTAAGCGTTCTTTTGTTAAGAAATCTCAGGCGGGCGAACCTAAAGGGCCACAAATTGTGTCTGAACTGGTGAAGTCTGAAGTGAAGGAACGAATTGCTGCGCCTGAATAGGTTATTGTGGTAGGTCATTCAGTGGCGATTTGAGGAATCGGATCATGAAAATCAAGCACATGACATTCAAACATTGGCAACAGGGATTGCTATTAGCCGGTCTGTCGTTTTCTACTTTAGGAACTGCACAGGCCGACGCGCCGCATGCGATAGGCTTCGACGGCGCTATGCCGCCGCTCAGCGATGTGGAAGTGGAAAGTAACAATGTTTACGATTACACGTTCACAAGTGCGCCGACGGATTGGCGTGTTCAAAGCGGTGTGTGGGAGATGACCAATCGCTGGAGTTGTTCGCCTGGTTGGAGTTGGTTTGGCGGGCGCAGCGAAGAAGTCGCTTCCATCTGGAATAAACGAAAATTCTCCGGTGACTTTTCCGTGCAGTTCTATTTCGCCTTTAAAATGGGATTGGTCAAAGAAGCGGCGAACTGGAAATATAATCCGGCAAACGTGGCAATCTCATTTTGCGGCGATGGCAAGAATTTGGGCAGCGGCTACAGTTTCATTGTTGGCGCAGACGAAAACAGTCATAGTGTTTTGATGCGTAAGGGCAAGGTTGTAGCGGATTCGGTCAGGCCCGAAGCGATTCTGCCGTCTCTGGTAGATGGTGAGCCGCCAATGGAGCAATTACATCGTCACTGGTGGTATGTGAAAGTCAACAAGATTGGCAACCGCATCGAATGCTGGCTCGATAACAAACTGTTATTTTCTCATGACGATGCGCAAGCGTTGAATGAAGGACATCTCGCGTTGTGGACATATAACAACGGCATCATGCTCTCGCGTGTGCAAATCTTTTACGAAAATGAAGTGAAGCCCACTTATGTGAAGCGTAACTTTGAAACCAAAAACCGCACTGCGCAAGTAGTGTCTTCGTCGAAAGTAGCATCCTTGCCGCGCAAAGCCGGGGCGCGTTAAGAAAAATCAGCTTGCAGAGCCGGGTTTGGTAGCAACCGGGTTTCGTAGTAAACTGCGGGCGCAAAAACGAAGGCGGACGCCTTATGCGTCCGCCTTTTGCGCGTCCGGCGTTAGCAAAATCTATAAAGTTATAGTGAAAAATCAATGACTGACAGACGGAACAACCTGGGGAGGCTGCTCCTCTCATGAAGACGGCGAAATTAGGCGTTCTTGTGTCGGGCCATTCGCGCGGCACTAACTTTCAAGCGATTTTAAGCGCGATTCACGAAGGACAATTGCACGCACAGATGGCGCTTTTGGTCGCCACCGATGCAGAACATGGCGCAGTAGAAAAAGCGAGCGCCACCGGCGTGAAAACTCTTGTTCTGCCACCAAAAAGCGAAGCAGACGCCCTGGCCTGGGATCATCGCGTAGCCGATGCGCTTTATGAAGAAGGCGTTTCGATTCTGGCTCTGGCTGGCTATCTTCGCATGATTAGCCCGGTTTTGCTGGAGGCTTTTCCCAACCGCATTTTAAACGTTCACCCGGCGCTGTTGCCATCTTTTGGCGGCAAGGGCATGTATGGAATGCGCGTGCATCAAGCGGTTTTGGAGTATGGCTGCAAGATCAGCGGTTGCACTGTGCATTTGGTGAATGAGCGTTACGATGCTGGCCCCATCATCGCTCAGGCTTGTGTGCCCGTTGAAGAGGACGATACTCCTGAAACATTGTCGGCGCGCGTGCAAATGCAAGAGCATCGCCTGTTTCCGCGTTGCATTGAAATGGTGATTCAAGACCAGATACGCGTCGAAGGCCGAAGAATCAGAAAAAAAGGATGAAGGCGGAAGGACGAAACATCAGCATGAGAGCGTTAATTAGCGTGTCGGATAAGACAAGCGTAGCGGAATTTGCCAAAGGCTTAGTAGAACTGGGTTATGAGATTCTCTCTACCGGTGGCACTGCGCGCGCTCTGCGCGAAGCCGGGTTAGATGTCACGGATGTGGCTTCGGTGACCGGCTTTCCCGAAATGATGGATGGCCGCGTGAAAACTTTGCATCCGGCCATTCATGGCGGGCTTTTAGCACGTCGCGATATAACCGAACACATGGATGCCATCCAGTCGCACGGTATTGCGCCGATTGATGTTGTCTGCGTCAATCTTTATCCTTTTGAAGCCACGGTTGCCAGACCGGATGTGACCTTGGAAGATGCCGTTGAAAATATTGATATTGGCGGCCCTTCGATGGTGCGTAGCGCGGCCAAAAACTACGCCAGCGTAGCTATTGTGGTTGATCCCGCCGACTATAATCTGGTGCTTGATGGCTTGAAGAATCAAAGCCTGGATGAAGCGGCGCGCAAGGCTTTAGCAGTTAAGGCGTTTGCTCATACTTCGGCGTATGACGGAGCGATTACGAGCTACCTCAGCGGACAAAAATTCCCCGATTCGCTCCGTCTTAACTTCGAAAAGCGCCATGATTTGCGTTATGGCGAAAACCCCCATCAGGGCGCGGCTTTTTATGCCGAACCACGCGCCGACAGGGGAACGTTATCCACTGCGCGGCAACTGCATGGTTTGGCGCTTAGTTTTGTGAACCTATTCGATTTGGATGGCGCGTGGAATTTGGTCAATGAGTTTGACCAACCCGCCGCGTGCATTGTGAAGCACGCCAACCCGTGCGGCGCGGCCATTGCCGAAACATTGGACACAGCCTTTGCCAGAGCGCGCGATGCCGACCCAATTTCACGCTTTGGCGGCATTATCGCTTGTAACCGCAACGTGGACGGTGCGACGGCACAGGAAATAATCATCAAAGGCTCAATGTATCATGCCATCATCGCGCCGGGTTATGACGAGGACGCTTTGGAGCTTTTGAAAAACCGCTCCGGCTGGGGCGCCGATTTGCGCATTTTATCGACCGAAGGCGCACTTTTGCCGTCCGGCGGCTTCGATTTCAAGCGTATTTCCGGCGGATTGCTTATTCAGGAAGCGGATACCCACGCTTCAACAATTAGCGCAGGGGATTTGAAAGTCGTCACGCAAAGGGCGCCCGCTGACAAAGAAATCTCCGATTTACTCTTCGCCTGGAAATGCGTCAAGCACGTCAAAAGCAACGGGATTGCAATTGCTAAAGATGGCGTTATGATTGGTGCCGGCGCCGGTCAAATGAATCGCGTTACCAGCGTCGAATTATCGCTTAAACAGGCCGGAGAAAACGCGCAAAACGGCGTTTTGGCTTCCGATGCGTTCTTCCCCTTCGATGATGGCCCGGCTGCCGCAGCAAAGGCTGGAATCAAAGCGATTATTCAGCCCGGCGGCTCCAACCGCGATGCCGATTCCATTGCCCTTTGTGACCGCGAAGGCATCGCTATGGTCTTTACCGGCGCACGGCACTTCAAACATTAATTTTGAATTTTAAATTTTGAAGAGGTAAAGATAATTCAAAATTTAAAATTCAAAATTCAAAATTGATTCACCCCAGCCAATTTTCCGGCTTGCAAACTAAAACTTCAATCGAAGTGGAATCGAAGATGTTTTGCACGGCGAAATTGGCCTGCTTTACCACTTCACTGAGGCCGGAATCCGTAGATAATCCGCTATCGACTTCTTCGAGCCACAGAGGAATAGGCATAAGTTCGCCTTGCACCGAAGCGACAACCTGACCGAGCGTAATTTCGTCGGGGCTACGCGCTAATTTGTAGCCGCCATGCTGGCCTTTCTTGCTGATGAGAATGCCGGCAT
>DASWNL010000584.1:0-9233 GCA_036399215.1 Abditibacteriaceae bacterium | reverse complement strand
GCGTGCCGTCTAACTGGCCACTCACCAAATTTTTGACGCCTAAAAGAAAATTCTTGAAAATCACGCGTCCCGGCTGAGCTTTTTTTAATGGGCCAAGCGCGCCGGGCGAAGCAATCTGGCGATAAACCGCTAAACCTTCGAAATCGCTTAGCCCGTCCAGCAACTGCACGCGTGAACGAGAAAAGGCTTCGGCGCTTATTCCAAAATCGTTTGCCAAATCTAAGGCGCCCAGCGAATAAACCGCACCACCCGGCCTCTTTCGTTCCGATGTTCCTTCGGCGCCGAGCATCCAGCGCACACGATGGTTTTTAGTTGTCCTGGCGGCACTGCCTGGCCGCGTTTGCCAGAACGCGGCCAGATTGATGTTGCGGATACCAGCGATGTCTTCCGTTGCAACGGCGCCATCTCTCACTTCGAGACGTAAATTGTAATCATGCTCGTCCAACATGGGTAATGGGCGAATGAACGAATCAGGATCAATCGCTCCTGTTACGGCATCTAAGGCCATGCGCACATCGCCGGCTACAGAAAAGGCACCACTAAGTTTGGTAGTGCTGCGCGCTGCTTTGGCCGTTTGGGCTTTATCTTGCGGGGTTTGCCCCGTCATTTGCGCTCTTGCGGCAACGGCGGGCGTTGTTGTTGAAACTTCGCGCACTTCAGCGGGTGCGTTGCCCGTGGTGCGGCCTGCAATGCTATTAGGAGGCACCAGGCGTCCCGTTAAATCGCCCGTTCCATCAATACCCGAAATTGTGACGCGGTTGCTTTCGGAAAACGCGATTTTGCCGGTCACACCGGTTAAGCCGGCATCGAAAGGCAAAAGGGCCGGGTCTACCAAAAAGCGTCCGTCTCGAATCAGAAGTTCGCCGCCAATGCGCGGGGCGGTGCCGGTTCCTGTGATGTTCAGCGAGCCACTAAATTCTTCAGCATCGGCGCGGGCTAAAGCGGGGATAAAGGTGCCGGCAATGGCCCCTAAATCCTCGCGTCCAAGCGGCAAATGCACTTCCAGAGGCGCATTCGGAGGTGGGCCTAATCGCTCCCAACTCCAGGGAATGCGACCCCACGCTGTCGAAGATTGAAAGGCGCCTTTGGTGATGGTGAGGTTAGGCCGCTCGATCTGGAAAAAGCCGTCTTTGATGTCGAAGCGTGAAATACGCAGCAAATCAATCGAATACCTATTATAGGTAATGTTCTGCGCGGTAATCGAGCCGTTGATGCGGGGGTTCTTCACCGTGCCGCCGACTTCAAAGGCGAACTGTTGCAGTTCGCCATTTAAAAGCGAGGTGCCGCTTTCATTGCGCAAGGCCGGAAACCACGGCGCCAATTGCGAGAGATTGGCGTTGATGACGCGGGCCTGCAAGGCAACATCGCCGCCCGGCGTGAAACGCCCGCCTTCGGTAATGCGCAAAACGGTATCATCCTGGGCCTCGTCATCCGGCCCTTTGGTGCCTTCTAAACGCAGGGTGGCATTTTGAACGGTAAAGGTTTGGCCATCATAATCGAAAGCCGCATCCACAACAGGCAAAGTGCGCTGCAAGCCGAGCGGCCCAACGGCGCTGGCTTCACGCACTGTGAGGCTTTCCACGCGCACCATCGGCTTATCCCAACGACCTTTCAAATCGGCGCGCAGGCTAACTTTGCCATCCAGTCGTGGTGGCAGTTTTTCTATTGCGCTGACGGTCTGTTCCAAAATGGGGATGGTAACGGCGCGTAGTTTCAAGGCATCGCGAGTTTCTTGCAGAGCCTGAAAGAAAAAGGCAAGACGCTCACCTTCCAATGTAACTTTGGCATCTAATCCCGATGCGCCCGGCGTGGCGGGCAGGGTGCCGCTCACTTTCCATAAGGCTTGTTCTGTGAGCGGTGAACCGTCTGCGGCTTTGGAACCAACCTCGCGCAGTAATTCCAACTGGCGCGTGGTGAAAACTCCGTCTTGCAGTGACAGATCGGTAGTCACAGTGCCCAAGGGGAGGCCACGCCAGCGTAATTCTTCTGCGCGCACTTGCACAAGGCCCGAAGCGGTTTCTAAAGCGGCTTTTGCATTCGGTGCTTCCAACTTGCCGGACAGGCTAATGTTAGCCCCTAATGAGCCGCGTAATGGCAAAGTTCGCAGAGGAAAACGCACGCGATCATTGTCACCATTGTTACCATCGGGCTGCTGACGCAAATTAGTAAGGTCATCGGCAGCGCGCAAAACGCGATTGGGTGCCAACCCTGCGGTAATGAAATCGGCTTTCCAAAGATTACGAGGATAGTTCGCTTCCAGATTGCCGGTGAACGTCGTGCCTTCGGCTCGCCCGTTGATTTTCTGCAAAGAAATAACGGGGCCGGCGGATGATAGCGATGCTGTTAATTCACCTTCAGCCTGGCCAACGTTGATTCCAAAAGCCTCGGCTAAACGCACGACGGCGCGCCCTGCAATTTTCGGCTCGCGCGTCGTGCCTTGCACGCGCACATCGGCATTGAGCAAGCCATCAATTCCCGCTTCACGCTGTGTGTTAGCCAAAGACGGAATTTCATTCAAGCGCGTGGCGCGCAAGTCGGTTAACGTAGCTTTCAAGTCGAGGCCGACGTTTAACAAGTCTTCAACACCATCAGCTGGTTTTGGGCTGCGCGTGAGAACTCCGTTGGTAGCGAGTCGAGCGCCGCGACTCCAAACAGCAAGCGATTCAATCGGAATGGTTTTCCAATCGGGCAGTTGAATGGAGAAGTTGGCGCGTGCCACGTCTACAGGCACATTAATCTGTTTCCAGCGCGCATCGCCATCATAAAAGCGCGCTTGCACTTTGGTATTTAGTTCCTGGCGCGTGCCCGAAAAATCGGCCTGTAAAAAGGCCCTCCCGCGCATTGTCAAATCGCGGGCGTCATCTTTTAATAAAGGCGCCAGCCAGGCGCGCACTTGAGAAACATCCAGACGCTCCGCCAAAAGTTGGCCGCGCACTTCATTGGTGCCATCGGTTGCCATTGTAGCATGGCCGTTAAATTCGCCATCGAAAGAGTAAGCGGTTAAGCGCGGCAGTTGAACAGAGTTCGGTAGCGCCACGAACTCCGCGCGCGCTTCACGCAGACTTAAGGGCTTGGAATTCTGCGGCGGCAACGGCAAATGAATGTTCGCCAGTTCGACATCGCCAGACAGACGCGGTTGAAGACCTTTTTCATCACGCGTCAAACTACCGCGCAGAGTCAGGCGCAGGGCATCGCCCCGGCTTCCGTGCAACCACAACGGCGCGCCAAAACCATCAAGCTCATCCACTTGCCGGTCAGTATCATTGCCCGGTGGCTGACCCTCGAAATTGGCCTGTTGAGCGGCTAAAACCGCATCGCCCGTAAATTGCCACTTGTCTGCATGGAGGAAACGAACGGCACCGCTGCCACGCACGCGCGCCGCCGTTAACCGGGCTGTAGCCGTTGGTCGTGGATCATTAAGGGGCCGCACGGTCGCCACCGGCATTTGCAAGTCGAAGCGAGCCTGATAGGTGTTGGCTGCCCCTGTCGAAGCCAGACGCAGTGTGCCTTGTGCCACACCCTGAGCCTGGATATTTTGCGCTTTGAGATAGGGATTTATCTGGCTGGCATTGATGGTTAAATTCTGTGTCCCAAACGCAAAACGCAAGCCTTGCAGATTCGGAGCGCCCTGGGCATTCAAAGTAGTTTCCAGATTGCCGGATAATGCGCCGAGGTTGCTTTGCGCGACGGCATCGGCCAGGCGCAAGCGATTGCCGTCGAAATGAATGCTGGTGCTGACATCGCTCAGATTGACATCGCGCAATGTAACCCGCGAAAGCCGTAAGTTGCCGGTAACAGTAGGCCTTTGTTCAGGCCCGATATTCGCGAAATTGATTTTGCCGCTGACCGTGCCAACATTGCGAACTTCGCGGGCCGCTTGTGGCGAAAGCGCCGCAAGTTTGAGTTTTGAAACATTGAGGGCGCCGGTTACAACCTCTCCGTGCCAGTGGTTGGGAGTATTTGGTGTGGCAGCAATCAACCGTAAGTTTTGTCCGCTAACACCGCCATAGCGTTGGGAATTTCCGGCAAAGGCCACCAGAGTCACGTCGGCTGCCGCCGGTTGCGCGTTGCGCAGATTAGTCCAGTAACCGCGCACTCGCGCTATAGCGGTGCGGCCATTGACTGCGCCGGCATTTGCAAGGGCCATTCGCGTTGCCGAAGCATCCTGTAAATCGGCGCGGCCCCATAATCTTCCACCAGGAAGATTGCGAACCGATGTGCCATTGCCTGTCCAAAATGCCGATGCGTTGACGCTTTCACCACGCAGCACTCCCTGACTGGGTAAGCGCGCGATTAAATTCAACGCACGAAAATCGCTGCGCACGCGCGCCTGGGCAAGGTTGAGGCTGTTGCTTGAGACTTGTCCATTAATGCTTGAAGCTCTGATCTCATGACGAGATACGAAACCGGAAATGGCGCTTGCGCGAAATTGGCTGTCCCATCTCTGGCCCGACATTCTGAAATCGGCCACCAATCTCCTGGCCTGAACTGCATCGCCTTTAACACTGCCGCGCGCGTTTTGTGCTTGTAAATTAGTGAGTTCCAGTTGCGGCACGCGGGCGGCAATGACTTTTAGGTTGCTGGTGAGACTGGCCAGTCTCGCGCGGGCGCCCTGTGATGCAACTACAACGTCCCTGCTTTGGAAAGCGCCTTCGACGCGTGGCGGCACGTTTGGCAGGAAAGCGACTTTGAAATCGCCGCCGAATGCATTGCTTTGCCAACTGCCAAAGCGCGAGTGGCGTGCTTTTAACTGTGGAAGTGTCAAGCGCGCGGTCATTTGCGCGCCCTGTGCGTTGCCGCTGCCATCTAAGACAGCGCGCAGAAAGTCGCTGCTTGCCGTGCCATATTGCGGATGTGAAGCTGAAAAATTGGGCAGGCCAACTGTGCCGGCAAAGCGAATGCCCTTTAAGTCGCCGGTGAGACGCAAATCCAACTGCGTGCGCTGGGCGCTTAGAGTTGCTTGTTGTAACAAGCGATTGGAACGAAGTTGGTTTTTCGCCGCGCGCACTAATCGTGTTGTATCGGCGCCGTCGCTTTGCACAACCACATCGAAAACGGGCTGGGGATGCAATGAAAGCCGTCCTGCTGCGCGCCAGGAAGAGTTAAGTGTTGTTAAAACCACGCCACGCGTTTCAAGGGCGCGTCCATCAAACGAAACCGGGCCGGAGATATTGGTAAGTAGCAAGGGATTATTCGTGCCCGGCTCTTTGACCTGGCGCGATAGCATCGCAACATCCTGAGCGAGCAGTTCTCCCTTGGCTGTGATCTGGTCGTTAGATGGCAGATTTTTATCCCACGCCAGAGAAATCTTGCCGCCAACCGTGCCGGCTTGAGCCACTACTTCGCCATTGCGAAAAGCGTAGTCGGCTAAGAGTGGCGCGGGAACCGGAGGCAGAAACAAATCAGCCATGGCCCAATCGGCATCAGCACCCAACGCACCACGCATTGTAACACCGGTCAGCAGCACTTTCTGCGGCCCAAGATAGGTTTGCCGGGTCTTAAAATCAAACTCTGTTGGCCCGTTACCGTTAACGGTAGCCCATCCGTTTAATCCGCGTGCATCGGCTAAAGTGATGTTACCGCCGGCACCTTTAAAAGCGTGATCTTCATACCACAGGCGGCCATTCTGAACCCTGACACGCCCAATCCATTTCGGGCCGGTGAGTTGGGTGTCGGGCAATAAATCCTGAAAGTTGAAGCGTCCCTTAGCATCGCGCAGCACCCAGAGTTGCGGCTCATCCAAGGCCACGCCATGAACGGCTTCAAGTGGTGTGACGCGCCGCAAGGCCAGGCCGGTTATGTCCAGATTGAGCGTTACGCTGCGCGCTCTGGCTAAAGCGCCGAGAGGGCTGGATAAGTTGCGTCCGATGACTACATCATGCAAGACGACGCGGTTAAGCCAATCGCTCTCAACGGCGCCGACTTCAATCGTGGTGTGATATTGCGCTTCGAGTTGAGGGATAACCTGCCGCCGCACAATCGTTTCCACATCCAACTGCTGCACAGCGTAACGCCGGCCTATCATCAGCATTAAGGCCAAGAATATGAGGGGTAAGGCGGCGCGAGTGGCGCGGCGGGTAAGCCCCGGACCGAAACCATGTCCGCCGTGCCGGTTTTCTTCATGGATATGATTGGCGCCCGAACGCAGGCTGTGACGCCGCACGCGCACCAGACCTTTGCGCAGGCGCCGCAAATCGTTCCAGCGCAACAGCGAACGCTGAAACGACAGCGAGTGAGGGGAAAGTTTCTTACGGCGCTTTAACATGAGACTCGGTGTGCGATGAAAAGGGCTGCGTAGATGCCGAGTTGCGCAAAGAAAATCAAAAAGAAAATTATTTGGGAAACGGCAAGCACAAGTTTCGTCTAAAGCCGGCGATTCACCAACTGCAAGTTCAGTTATAATGAAACGCCGAATAGAATTTTCTCACAGCACAGTCAGGCGGGCAATTGGAAAGTCAAGCGAAACTCTTGCTTGACTTGACCTTTACCGCCGTTTGTTCCGCTTTGTTCATCCTTTTTTAATGAGGACATTGTTCTCTCTCGACATCAAACAAAAAAACCGGCGTGCTCTGATTGAAATCAAAGCAACGCCAGGCCAAACATCGCCTAAGGTGCGTCCCCGCCATAAAAAGGCGCTTTTCGCCGGTGGTGCCCTGGCGTGCCTGCTTACGCCTTTTCTCTTAGTGCAACTGTTGTTGTATCGTGCCAATCTGGCCGTGGCACGCGAATCGTTTCCCAAAGCGCCCACATTGCGTGCCAATGACCGCCTTTTAGTTTTTGCGCCGCACTGCGATGATGAAACCATTGGTGCCGGCGGCACCATTGCCGAAGCAAGACGGCGCGGCATTCCGGTGCGACTGGTGTTTTTCACCAACGGTGATGGCTCACGCTCAACGCAAATTGCTGTTGATGCGCAGCGCCGCCGTCGCACGACTTTTGTGCAATTAGCGAAATTGCGCCAACAAGAAACTCTGAAAGCGGCCAAGGCCTTGGGCGTGGCGGAAAAGGATGTTGTCTTTCTGGGTTATCCCGATGGCGGCACTAAAGAACTCTGGCTGCGCCACTGGCAACGCGATAATTTATATCGCTCGTCTTACACCGGCGCGAGTCATTCGCCCTATCCCAATTCGCGCACGCCTAAAGCCGCTTATTGTGGCGAACAAGCCTTAGCGGATGTGCAGGGCGTGCTGCGTGATTTTCGTGCGACAGTTGTCATCACTACCCATCCAGCCGATACGCATCCCGATCATCAAGCAGCTTATGAATTTACCCGCGCCGCCTTGGAGCAGTTGAGTCAAAATCCTGAAACGTCCTGGGCCACGCGCACCCGGCTGCTGACATTTTTAGTGCATCACGGCGTATGGCCGGCGCCTTATGGTTACAATCCTCAAGCCTCTCTCGTGCCGCCTGCCGCTTTGTTGAAAACCGGCACGCTCTGGATGCAGGAAGATTTGGATTCCGTTTCGCGCAAAGCCAAGAAAAGCGCACTCGAATGTTATCCCAGCCAGTTGGCTTTCACGCCGCGCTATCTGCGCTCGTTCCTGCGTCGCAATGAATTATTTGGTGACTTGCCGCCGCAAATTGCGCCTTCACTGGAAAGAGCCAGGGAAAAACAAGAGCCACGCTCGATTGTGATAGATGCCGAGCGTGATAGCCGGTGGCGCGACCTTTTGCCCGCTGCCGATTTGCAAAGCATTGCGCTTTTGCCTTCAAAAGACCCTGCAAAAAGCCATATTACTTTGCGCCTGCAAACGATGAATGAGCCTTCATCACGTCTGCGCTATCGTCTTTGGCTTCACAACATTGGTGCAGAAGAAAGCACCGTTTCGCGCGTTGAAATCCGCCTCCACAACGGCAAATGGAAAGCATCGCTGCGCACTGAGCGCGAAACGCAAGAGTTACCTCTGCGCCCCGTTGCGCGTGGCTTTGAAATTGATTTGATGCGCGAAGAACTTAACGGCACTCTCCTTCTTTCGGCTGAATCATACCTCCGCAACTCGCGCCTCGATGCAACCGGCACCGGCGCCTTGCGCTTACCCGTTTCTTAGTAACAGAACCGTCAGGCATTCTTATTCTTTCTTTATCGCGTTGGCAATAGTGCACCCAATGCCCTTCGCACGGCAATAGGGTATATTTTTCTTACTTAATTACAAAGCCCTCTTATGCTCATTTTTACGGACATCTCCAAACGCTTTGGCGGCGTGCAGGCACTGCAAACTGTCAGTTTTGAAATCGCGCGCGGGACGATTCATGCCATTGTCGGCGAAAATGGCGCCGGCAAAAGCACACTGATGAAAATTCTGTGCGGCATCTATGCTCCCGATACCGGCACCATTACTTTGGATGGCAAGGAAGTCACAATTCCCACACCGCGCCGCGCGCGCGAATTAGGCATTGCGCTTGTGCCGCAGGAGCCGGCGCTATGTCCTAATCTCACCGTAGAAGAGAACTTAAGCCTGGGCTACGAACCGTCGGCAATGGGATTTATCAATCGCGGTGCCGTGCGCAAGAGGGCTGAAGCAGCGCTCAAACGTGCGGCTTTGCCGACTGACCCCGGAATGCTCGTCGAAAGATTATCCGCCGCGCAGAAACATCTGTTGCAAATTGCCCGTGCCCTGGCCGAGGACGCCAAGATTTTAATTCTTGATGAGCCAACAGCGGCGCTTTCTGAAGGGGAAGCGTCGAATCTGTTTGAACGCTTGCGTGCTCTCAAAGCTGAGGGCGTCACCATTCTTTATATTTCGCATCGCCTGCCGGAAATCTTTGCGCTATGCGACAACATCACAACCTTGCGTGACGGGCATCATGTCGCCACGCAGCCGATTGCCAATGTAACGCCCAACGACATCGTGGCACACATGGTCGGGCGCGAAGTGGCGCGCGAAGAAGAGTTACTTGAATCGCAAGCGGCTGCTGCTGCGGCCATTGTGCGCGAGACTCCTTTGTTTGAATGTAAAAACCTGACGCGGCTGGGAGAATTTGAAGATATTACGTTTGCGGTTTACCCCGGCGAAATTGTTGGCATGGCCGGTTTGGTTGGCAGCGGGCGTAGCGAAATTGCACGCGTGATTTTTGGTCTGAACGCGCCAACTTCGGGCACCATGACCTTAGAAGGCAAGCCTTATACGCCGCGCGATCCGCGCGCGGCCATTCGTGCTGGCGTTGCGATGGTGCCCGAAGACCGGCGTCATCAAGGCCTGGTCATGCAGCTTTCCGTGCGCGAAAATACGACG
>DASWNL010000583.1:0-5444 GCA_036399215.1 Abditibacteriaceae bacterium | reverse complement strand
TCGCTATCATAACCGGAGTAGCTGCTCGAACTGCCGCCCCGCGTATAATCGGGGTCAAAATCGTCGTGTTCTTCGTCGCGATAGGTGCGGTTGTTGTCTTCGTCTTCTTCGTCACCGCTTCCCCAGATGCGACGAACTGTTCCTAAAAGATTCATGGTCTGCCTCCCAGAATGTGATCTGAACTGTGATGCGTAGTGCGATGTTGCTGCGTTCAGAAGGCTTTTGCCAACTTGATTGCCAAGTTTACTCTAATTTTCGCCATTTTTGCCTATGTTTTTTCTTTTTTATAGCAATTTTGTCTCGCCGGCCAAATAACGCCGTCCCCAGGCGAATAATTGTGGCGCCTTCTTCAATCGCCACTTCAAAATCATCCGACATGCCCATTGAAAGTTCGCCTTCAAATTCGGCGCTGCTCAGTAGATTCTGTGTCCTTAGTTCATCACGCAACTCACGTAATTGCCGAAAATAAGGCCGCGTTTTTTCCGGGTCTTCGTCGTAAGGCGGCAAACACATCACGCCACAAACGCGCAGGTGTTCCAGATTGCGGCAAAAGCGCGCCAGGCTTACTAATTCATCAGGCGCGCAACCGGCTTTGGTAACTTCACCACCGATATTAATCTGCAATAGCACACTCTGGATTTTGCCGCTTTCACGCGCGGCTTTGTCGATAGCCTGAGCCAGCGAAGTGCGATCCACACTGTGAATTAGGTCGAATTCGCGGACGGCAATTTTAGCTTTGTTGCTTTGCAAAGCGCCGATAAGATGCCAGCGCAAGCTCGTGTTTTGCCCCAGAGCCATCTTCTTCTCGACGCCCTCCTGGATGTAGTTTTCGCCGACTTCGCTTAAGCCTTCTTTTAAAAACTGACGAAGCCGCGCGAGCGAAACAGTCTTAGCTGCACCAAGCAAGCGCACGCTTTCGACTTCGCGCCCAGAACGCGCGCAAGCCTTAGCGATGCGAGTTTGAATATCCTGCCAGATGGCAAAAACATCGCCTTGGTCTTGTTGCTGCGCCTCTGGTTTTTCACTGTCATCTATGAAAGGTAGCATCAAATCGGGGCGCAATATAACACGCGGTTATGATGGCGGCAATTGCGGCAGTTCAAAACTGCGTGTTAATATGTTATTGGTGTCTGCCTTATAATTCTTTGAGGGCGGCAAAATTGTCTTAAAATCAGAGCCGTGCCAGGATATTGTTCATTGTTGCAAGGGAACAGGTTTTGGCCCAGCCTGGTCAAAGCCAAGATTTTTGATTTGAGGTTGCTTCATGCCGGAAACTATTTTTTCCGAATCTTCTGTTATTTCTACTATTGATTCTCCCGCAGCATCCACCACGACCAATGGCCGGTTTCATGCCCTGGAAGATTCCTCTTCCAACGGTCATTTTGCTCCCCTGGCACAACAGTTACTCACCAAAACCGCCGACCATAAGGCGGTTATTGGTGTTCTGGGGCTGGGTTACGTGGGCTTGCCGTTGGCAACGGCTTTTGCCGCTGCCGGTTTTAAAACATTTGGCTTTGATCCGAATCGTGCGACTGTTGGTCTTTTGCAAAGCGGCCACTCGCATATTGGTGATGTGGCTGCTTCCACTGTCAAGAATTTGGTTGACGCCGGCACTTTTAGCGCGACAGATGACTTTTCCCAACTGCGCGATTGTGATGTCGCCATCATCTGCGTGCCAACGCCTTTAACCAACACCCGCGACCCCGATATGAAATATATCATTTCGGCTTGCGAGGCCATTAAGCCTCATGTTCATGAGGGCATGTTGGTTATTTTAGAAAGCACAACCTTTCCCGGCACTACCAATGATGTTACACGCCCCATTCTCGAAGAGAATGGTCTGGTTGCCGGCAAAGACTTTTTCCTGGCCTTCTCACCGGAGCGTATTGATCCGGGCAACGAAAAATTCCCCATTCACAAAGTGCCTAAAGTTGTCGGAGGTCACACGCCTGACTGCTTAAAAGTCGCCTGTGCCCTTTACGATAGCATTGTCGAACGCACGGTGCCGGTTTCGTCCACGCAGGCTGCGGAATTGACGAAGCTGCTGGAAAACATCTTCCGTTCGGTCAACATCGCTTTAGTCAACGAAATGGCGATGCTCTGCGACCGTATGGAGATTGACATCTGGGAAGTAATTGACGCTGCTTCGACCAAGCCTTATGGCTATACGCGCTTCTTGCCCGGCCCCGGTTTGGGTGGTCATTGCATCCCGATTGACCCGTTCTATCTCAGTTGGAAAGCGCGCGAATTTAAGTTTCAAACGCAGTTCATCGAGTTAGCCGGCGAAATCAATCATGCCATGCCACGCTTTGTAGTCAATAAATTGATGCGCGCTCTCAACGACGAAGGTAAAGCCATTCGCGGTTCGCGCATTGGCCTGTTGGGCATGAGCTATAAAGCCAACGTTGGTGACTGCCGCGAATCGCCTTCGGTTGAAATCGCCGAGTTATTAAGTGAACTGGGCGCCGAATTGATTTATCACGATCCATATGTCGAATCCGTCACTATAGACGACCATGTTTTCACTTCGCAATCTTTGGAACAAACCCTCGATACCGATTGCGTGGTGCTCTTAACCGACCACAAAGCCTACGACTATAACGCGATTGCCGCCCAGGCGCGCCTGATTCTTGATACGCGCAATGCTTTTTGCAAGGTCGAAAGTTCACAGGCGAAGATTATCAAGTTGTAAATTGGCGGATATCTGTCACCCCCACCCGGCCTCCCCACAGGGGAGGAGCTATGCTCTGTAAAACCAAACCTGGCGACCCTGAGCGTAACTCCTCCCCTGTGGGGGAGGCCGGGTGGGGGTAATCTCACAATTTGCTAACATATAAAAACAACAAAAAAGCCGCAAGACATGAGTCTTGCGGCTTTTTGCTTTCGCTTACTACGCCTTAGCTTTTGGCAGCGGCTTGCCTGGCTAAACGGCTTTTTCTGCGAGCGGCGGTATTGCGGTGGATGATGCCTTTGGCAGCAGCACGGTCAATTACGCTCTGTGCGGTGCCCAGTTCGGCCTCGCCGGTCAGCACTTTTTTGGTTTCAGTTTTAATACGAGTCTTGGCGATTTGGTTACGCAGCGCCTTTTTGGTATTTTGGCGCAAGCGCTTTTTCGCCGATGCAAGATTTGGCATTCGTTAAGGTTCTCCTCTAAAGTCCGCTCACATTTTACCGGGTGAAGGGTTTGGGTGCAAGTAACAACCTAATCAATGTCTTCCCCACGATTCCATTTATCGAACGCTTCTCTACATTTAGGACAGTAACGCACCCACTTGTATGAAGGTGCGATAGGACTTGTCATGCAGCCGCCACTATGACTACCATAGTTTGGAAACAAGCGAGAATACTCATCACCATTAGCCATTCTTGCGGCGGATAATCCGTAACTTATGTGTGCACCTTCATTTCGCAGTAGTTTAAAATGCATAAGGCAAGGCTCAGGCGGAAAAAAGCGCACGCACCACAGGAACACAAACAAGCCTAAGGCGATTTTCACGCCTGCCTTATCAACGCGCTTTAGTTTCAGGGCTTTCATCGGTCATCCTCTCGCTGAAATGGCAGGCAGCGAACTGGCCAGCGACGATTTCGCGCAAAGGTGGCACTTCGTTTTGACAGGGAGCAGGAATTTTGCCCTCTCCAACCTGGCGGGCTAAAGCGCAGCGTGGCGCATAACGGCAGGCCGTATCGCGCACTGAAGGCGCGCTTGGCGGCGGTGAATGCACAACACGCGACGGGTCAGGTTCAGGCACAGCTTCGAGCAAAGCGCGGGTATAAGGATGGCGCGGCGTCTTGTAAAGCGCCCCAACCGGTGCGGTTTCGACGATTTTGCCGCGATACATAACGGCCACGCGCTGCGCCATGTGACGAACAACGGCTAAATTATGCGAAATGAAAAGGTAGCTCAGGCCGTGCTCGCGTTGAAGATTTTGCAAAAGTTGCACGATTTGCGCTTGCACGGAAACATCTAAGGCCGAAACTGGCTCATCCAAAATAATCAGTTGCGGCTCAACAGCCAAAGCACGCGCGATGCCGATGCGCTGGCGCTGTCCGCCCGAAAACTGATGCGGATAACGCTCCATCGCGCCACTATCAAGGCCGACTTCAGTTAGCAACTGAGCCACGCGCTCGCGGCGTTTGCCCGGTGCGACGAGATTATGAATCTGCAACGGCTCGGCGATAGCCTGGCCAACGGTGCGGCGCGGATTGAGCGAGCGAAAGGGGTCTTGAAAAACGATTTGCACGCGGCTGCGAAAGTTTTTTGGATCAGATTCCAAAGTTTGCGCTTCGGGCGCATGAATCCGGCGCAAAAAGCCGCGTTTTTCACCGCCGATAAGCCGTCCATCCAGCAAAACCTCACCACCATCACGCGGCAGCAATTGCAAAATCAAGCGGCCTAATGTGCTTTTACCGCAACCGCTTTCGCCAACCAGACCCAATGTTTCACCACGCTCAATGTGCAGCGACACATCATCCACAGCGCGCACCGGAGGGCCACCTCCGCGCGCCGGAAATTGTTTGACCAGGTGATGAGCTTGGAGAAGCATAAGAGCGTTGAGCGATTAGCGTTGAGCGATTAGCGTTGAGCGTTTGATTTTATAAGCTAACTGCTCAGCGCTAAAAGCTAATCGCTTTAAACAATTTTCATTGCCAGTAAACCGGCTCCAGTTGCGGCATCGTGTTGTGGACGCACAATGCGCCAACCGGAAAGCGGCAAGAAGTCGCGCTTCATTTCAACCATGCGTTCGCCCGCCTGAAACCCGGTCATTGAGCGAAAGGTGTCGTCCTCAAAGAGACTGCCGCGCAATGTAAGCAGCAGTTCTAAAGGCTCCGGCGCGAAAATACCGGCGCGTTCGCGGCGTTTTTGTAACATGGCTCGCGCCACTGCCGCTGCTGTATTACCCAGATGCCAGGCCGCGCGCTGGCGAATATCTAAAGCGATAGCATCGCCTTGTTCCGCGGCATCAAAAACCAACCGTGCCAGGCTCGCAATGGTATCACGCTTGGTTTGCGGCGATTGGATAAGCGGCACCAATTCATCTATATGAGTCAATTTCAGAGCGTCAAACACCGGGGCCGTGAGGCGCGTGCGCGGCGCGCGGCCATCGCTGGCACGGCACACGGCACGCAATGCTTCGACGCTCATCCAGTAGCCGGAGCCTTCATCACCCAAAAGCGGCCCCCAACCATCGGCATAAAAGCGATCATTGTGGTCATCGGCACCATATGCAATGGCACCCGTGCCACCGCTGAGAACGACACCCGGCCCACCGGCGAAAGCGCCGGAATGGGCAGCGGCGACATCGGTATCCAAAAAAAACGGCTTGCCCTCGGTAACGGCACGCAACGCGTCTTCCATCAGCGTCGCATCTTTCGGGCGCCGCACACCGGCCAATCCCAGGCCCCAGGCGGCAATGTCGGCAATAGTCAATTCAGGCTTAAAGCGC
>DASWNL010000582.1:0-6442 GCA_036399215.1 Abditibacteriaceae bacterium | reverse complement strand
GCCACAAAAGGTTGAAAGGGTTCACGTCCTGGCCGCTAAAGCCTTTTGCCATCTGCGTGGCCTGGTTGCCGGTCATTGAAGGGCCGTTTTTTGCCAGCCAACCTTGCAAACCCAGGCCGCCATTGTCGTAACCCAGGCGCACATTCATGTAAACGCCCATCGTGAAACCGACTAAAATGACGGCGAAGATGAGCAGGCCCAGTTTGCGGCCTTCGATGCGTCGATCACGCGCCAATTTAAAGCTTTGAATAAAGCTTGGCATTAACGAACCGCGATAATCTTGAACGCACGCCGATTCCAGAACGCTGGCCGCAACAACGCCATTAGCAGGAGAGAGAAAGGTGCCCGGCCCGGCACCGCCAACTGAAGCTAAAGCGCCCAGGGGCATCCAGCCGTGATGCACAAAGATCAAGCCGCCTTCGGCCACGATGCGTGTGATGACGATGGCAATCACCAAATAGCCACCCCATAACGCAATGGCCAAAAGCGGCGTCACGCCGGCAAAGATTGTCCAGCCTGCCAAAAAGCAAAAAGAACCGACGAAGCTCCAAAACGCAGCCGGATAACTCATCGCTTCGTGCTTTTCCATTTCGCCCATCGGGGCTTTCTTAAAAGCACGTTTTACGATGTGACCAAAATGCTCGCGGCCAATCCAGAAGATGATGGCGACATAAGCCAGGTGCGCGCCGGTATCCTGAAAGCCAACAAAGGCTTTGTTGCCGGTTTCGAGTTGGTTGGGCAATGAGTTAGGCGGAAAGCCCAGATAATAGGCCGCCACCAATTGAAACTTAATAAACCAGTAGAAAAACCACAGAGAGAAGGAAATCTCCGAAGTCAGCAAATAGGCGATGCCAACGGCAATTGGCCAGACGCGAATCACTGTCCAACCCAGTTGGTTCCAGGGTGGCTCGCTAAACAGCATCCCGGTGTTCACATCCAGTGGCACACGTGGCACATCCGGGAAATAGATATTGAGGCCATTTAATAGTTGGATAACAACCGCGATGACAAAGCCAACCCACATTAAGGGGTTTTGAAAAAACGTGCCGAGCGGCGTCTTCTTGTTGTCCATGCCTTCGGTTAGTTCCATCGGCAATCGCATGAGCGGAAAGGCTAAAGCTTCTCGCTCGCCCCATTGGCCGCGCAGCATCACGCTGAGGCTGCCCAGCAAGATAAAACTCGCCATGAACAAGCTGCCCCAGGCCAAAAGCGGCACCAGCCAGGCGTCCCACGGAATCTGCCCGCCATTACCGCCATACCAGCCCTCAACCACGGTTTTATCGTATGTGCCGTTGCGCCATAAAGCCGGCGTCATCCACGAAGGCAGGGTTTGCAGATGATCGAGCCATTTGTTTTCCGGCGTCGCGAAATAAAAGGCGCCGATGATGAAACTAACCCAGTAGTTATTGCCGCCGATGCCGACAATTAGCGCCGAAAACAGGCAGGTAATGTAAACGGTCAGCACTTCGTTGCGCGAAAGCGGGCGGCGCAGCAAAAAACCCAGAAACAAAAAAGCGCCTGCCGCCACGCAAATCCAAGCCAAGAGCACCAGAAGCGAATACCATTGAGGAGGTGTGGCTAAAAAATGCGTGATAAAGGCGGCGCCTAAACATAACGCCGCCATTGCCAACCACAATTTGTGCCTTGTGCGAAACAGCAGCACCAACATTCCGATTGAGGCCCCGACCCACGCTGATGAAATGAGGCCATAGTGAGGGGCCAGCGCGTTGCTGAGTAGTTCGTTCCATTTCCATAATGCCAGTGCCAGGCCAATGCAGGCCATAGCACCGCCCAAAAGCACGATGGGCTTGCCGTTGTGACCTGCGACGTAATTAAGAATCGGATTAACAACGAGCAGAAAAACCAGCAGCGTTCCCAATGCGCCGGGCGGCAAATGGGTGGCACCTAAGAAGGTATTGAAGAACTTGTAATCAACAACGGGAATAATCCAGGCAAACAAAAGCGCCAAAAACAAGCTAAGAGCCACTACACGCGGCGTTACACCGGGGCCAAATTCATTTTCGGCCTGGAGTAACGCCGCTTCGCGCGGTGTTTCGTGTTGTTCAGATTGAACTTGTTCAGATTGAACTTGTTCAGATTGAACGCTTTGGAGCATGGACTTTTAAATAGAACGCGGAAATTGAGCGGGGCTGACGCCCTCTTCCAATCGAGCCTATTATTTAGTTTGATTGGAAGAGGGCGTCAGCCCCGCTTTCTTGTTTTAAAAATGCCGGCCAACCATGAGTGATAAACCGCCCGCCCGCAGGCCATTGACTTTGCCGGTCAGGTGATATTTGGCTTCGACGAAATACGGATTCGGAAATTGATAGCCAACGCTGCCATAACCGCCAATGGTGGTTTTGCTGTCGGTGGTAGCACCGACCTGGCCGCGCAACAAATACACGCCCAGGCCCGCACCCGCATAAACATTGCCGGTGAGGCTTTTGGCCGGGTTCGGCGGCTGGAAGTAGCGGCCAAGGGTGATGGGAATAGTGCGCAGTTTGTTTCCGCCATCGCTGCCTTGAAGATAGCTGGCCGAGAGGAAATATTTGCCGCCGAAGAGTTTGGGCAAAGCCACATCTACCTCGCCGCCTAAATGCACGCTACCTGTGGCATTGCGCGTATTGCTGTTGGTGGGATACAGGCCGCCCAGCTTTACGCGAACCGGAATGGTTCCGGTATCCTGCGCCTGAGCTATCGAAGCGCCACCCATCACCAGAGCGCCGCTTAACGCTAAAGCCATTGTCTTGTGTTTCATTGTTGTTCTGTCCTTTGCGGGGAAATTTGCGAGGATTATAAGACGAAGCCGCTTTGGTTGCAAGAATTTCGGCCCGTTGCTTGCCCCTTTGCCAACTCTATCCCCTTATTGATAAGAAAACGTAATGCGTATTCCTTCCAATGGGCTATGGGGCTGCTATCCTAATAAAAGGGTGGCAAGTTGGCGACAGTTATAGTTTCAGCGGCTCTTTACTCCCACATTTAATTTTAAAACGACTTAGCAGACAGGCGCACCATGACGAATTCGCAAGTTCAACCACCAGTTTCCTTACATCCGGGCAATTTAGCTTATGTCGAGGAGCTTTACACTCAATACCTACGCGATCCTCAATCGGTAGGGGCCGCATGGCACGCTTATTTCGCTGAATGGCACGAAGAAGGATCCTCAACCAATGGTCACGCAGTTCCTGACGCCACGCCTGCTTCACCAAATGCTTCACCAAAGAGCGCGCCTAAACCCTCCAGACCTTTAGCTTCCAATCCCTCGCCATCCAGAAACGGCACAACGAATTCTCAAAACGGCGCGCCCAAGCCTCAGGCCACGCCCGCCGTGCCGGTTGTGCCGCACTTGCGACCCGTCAGCTTATTCAACGAAAAAGGCACCGGGCTGGCTCAGGAGTTTCATGCCGAAGCGGAAATCCCCGCTATCCCTCTTGTGCCTTCGCAGGAGATGGAAAATCTGGCGGTCTTGCAAGATCGCGTGGATCAGATGATTCGTAATCATCGCCTTCGTGGTCACATGATCGCGCGTGTTGACCCGCTGAATTTGCCGCGCGATTATCCGCCCGAACTTGACCCCGAATACTACGGTTTCACACCCGAAGACGAAAAGCGCCCGTTCGCCTGCCAAAGCCTGGCGCCCGGCGAGCTTTTGCCGCTATCGGATATTCTTTCCCGTCTGCGCGAGACCTACTGCCGCACCATCGGCGTGCAGTTCATGCACATAGATGACCTCGAAGTGCGCCACTGGCTGCAACTGCGCATGGAAGGCACGCTCAACCGCGTAAAACTGGATCACAACGAGCAGATTCGCCTGCTCACACGCCTGACGGATGCTTCCATTTTTGAAGAGTTCATCCGGCGCAAATTCGTCGGCGCCAAAAGCTTTTCACTCGAAGGCAGCGAAAGCCTTATTCCCCTGCTCGACCAGGCCATTGAACACGCCGCCAGTCAAGACATCGAAGAGATCATGATCGGCATGGCGCATCGCGGACGCCTGAATGTCTTGGCAAATATCATCGGCAAAAGCCCGCGCGAGATTTTCCGTGAATTTGAAGACCGCGACGCTGACCTGCATATCGGCGGCGGCGATGTGAAGTATCACCTGGGTTATGCCAACGATTTTGAAACACGAACCGGCAAAAAAGTCCGTATGGCTTTGTGCTTCAATCCCAGCCACCTGGAGTTTGTCAATCCCGTCGCCCTGGGCCGTCTGCGCGCCAAAATGAGCCGCGACGAAGGCCACGAAACCGATTGGCGCGTCAAGCCGGGGCATGGCATGTGCCTGCTCATTCACGGCGACGCGGCTTTTGCGGGCGAAGGCATTATTCAGGAAACGCTTAATCTTAGCGAACTTAAGGCTTATTCGGTTGGAGGCACCGTTCATGTTATCGTCAACAACCAGATTGGCTTTACCACCTCGCCCAATGAATCGCGCTCGACGCCTTATGCCACTGATGTCGCCAAGATGCTGCAAATTCCAATTTTCCACGTCAACGGTGAAGACCCCGAAGCCGTCACAGCCGTTGTGCGATTGGCCTTAGATTTCCGTCATCAATGGAAGCGCGATGTGGTCATTGACATGTATGGCTACCGGAAATTAGGACACAACGAAACCGATGAACCGGACTTTACCCAGCCCAAAATGTATCGCGCCATCAAAGCGCGCAAGCCGGTGCGCGAGGCTTATCTTGATGAGCTTTTGAAGATGGGCGAAGTGACACAGGCCGAAGCCGATGACATTGTCGAACGGCGCCGCGACATGCTGGACAAAGAGTTGACCGAAGCGCGCTCGGACACTCAATTTGTGCCGAGCCATCTGCGTCGCATCAGCGCCGGTTATTATGGCGGGCCTGAGCGCAACGATGAGCCGGACACGCGCCTGCCCAAAAAGCAGTTGCAAAAACTGTTGACGCTGCTGGCACGCGTCCCCGAAGGCTTTACCCCGCATCCTAAGATAAAGCGCCATCTGGACAACATGGCGGCGATGGCGCGCGGCGAAGCGCCGCTCAACTGGGCCGCCGCCGAAGCCTTAGCCTTCGCTTCGCTCGCTACCGAAGGCATTTCAATTCGCCTGACCGGCCAAGACTCCGAGCGCGGCACTTTTTCTCATCGCCACGCCGTTTTGCATGATGTCAACACCGACCAAACCTACCGGCCTCTTGATTTCATCGCCGATGGGCAGGCACCAGTCGAGATTTATAACTCGCCGCTTAGTGAAACGGCGGTTTTAGGTTTTGAATATGGTTATAGCCTGGATTGCCTCAGTGGCCTGACTTTGTGGGAAGCACAGTTCGGCGACTTTTGGAACGTGGCGCAGCCGATTGTGGATCAGTTCATTGTCAGCGCCGAAGACAAGTGGAATCACCTGAGCGGTCTTATTATGCTTTTGCCGCACGGCTACGAAGGCATGGGGCCGGAGCATTCCAGTGCGCGCCTCGAACGCTTCATGTCCTTAGCTGCCGAAGAAAACATTCAAATCGTCAATCCAACCACGCCGGCGCAGTATTTTCATTTGCTGCGTCGTCAGGCTTTGCGGCCCTGGCGCAAGCCTCTGATTGTCATGTCACCCAAAAGCCTGCTGCGCCATCTGGAATGCACATCCTCGCTGGAAGATTTGGCGGAAGGGCAATTCCAGCGCGTGATTCCAGATCAGCTAACACGCCCGGCAGAAGAGGTCACGCGCATTCTGATTTGCAGTGGCAAATTATATTACGAACTCGACGCCAAACGTGAAGCCTTAAAGCGCGACGATGTGGCGATTATTCGCTACGAACAACTTTATCCTTATAAGCCCGAAGTTCTCGAAGCGGTTTTAAAGCCTTATGCGGACGGAACGCCCGTAATCTGGGTGCAGGAAGAGCCGATCAACATGGGCGCGTGGCGGCATATGCGCGTTTTCTACGGGCGCGATATGTTCGAGCGTTTTCCCTTTACGCACGCCACCCGCCCACCCAGCGCCAGCCCGGCCACAGGCTCATCGAGCAGTCACAAGAAAGAACAAGAAATGCTCTTGAATGAAGCCTTTGGAGTTCATGGATTGGCGGCGCCCAAAGTCGAAAAAATCATGTCATCAAAGGGCGAAGACGCCTGACGAAATTAAAAATGAAAAATTAAAAATGCAAAATGAAAAATCGTTTAACTTTTTGCATTTTTAATTTTTAATTTTGCATTTTGCATTGAAAGGAAATCATGTCGGTAGAACTGAGAGTGCCTTCAGCGGGCGAATCCATAGCCGAAGTTGAAATTGCCGAGTGGCTCAAAAAAGAAGGCGATGCCATCACGCCTAATGACGATATTGTCATGCTCGATTCGGCCAAGACCACATTGCCTTTAGCTTCGCCTATTACCGGCATTTTGAAGCAAATTCTCAAACAGCAAGGAGAAGTGGCCCTTATCGGCGATGTCATCGCTATCCTTGAAGAAGGCACACCTGCAGGAACAC
>DASWNL010000581.1:0-3136 GCA_036399215.1 Abditibacteriaceae bacterium | reverse complement strand
TCCCTTTGATCCATCGCAGTATTTTCACTTTCGGGACGGACGTTTTTATAATGGCCTGACGGTGGTTGCTTATAATCTGCATGATGTGCAAGAAGGAGAAGGCGGCTTCGCTTGCGTGCCGGGCAGCCATAAAAGTAATCTCCCTTACCCGGCGCAATGGCGCGATTTGATGCAAAACGAGCATCAGCCCTTTGTGCGTTCGGTTTTTGGCCCTGCCGGTTCAGCAATTATTTTTACTGAAGCCCTCACGCACGGTGCCCTGCCCTGGCGTGGCACGCGTGACAGACGCACCTTGTTTTTGAAGTATTCGCCGCACCCACTCTCCTGGTCGAAGAATTATTATGATGCCGCTGAGTATGAGGCGCTTTACGGTGAATTAACTCAAGAGCAACGCGATCTTTTGCAAGCGCCCAGCGCGCGTTATTGACAATAGAAATCCAAGAGCAACGTCATTCTGAGTCCTGCCCAGAGGGCGCCCGCGAAGAATCTCAAAATAAAACCACTTGTAGGTTCTTAGTCAGGGAATCGAGCTGTCAAAGTGCTGGAAAGTTTGCCGGCGGGCTGGAAAAGGCGCGCGTGAGATAGAAAGTCTGCCGGGGAGTTAGAAAATGCACATCGGCAGTTAGAAAGCGCGCAACGGCACTTAGAAAATATGTCACGGTGTTAGAAAGTGTGCCCGCGCGTTAGAAAATGCCCGTCGCGTGATAGAAAGTTCGGACGGGGAGTTAGAAGCGGTCTCAAAAACTAAGTTACCCTCCCCGAACCTCCTGCCCAGGGAGTTGGGTGGTTTTTTGAGACTGGTTATAGATTCTTCGCGGGTGCCCTCCGGGCAGGACTCAGAATGACAATACTTCTGCTTCATAGAGAAGCAGTAATTCCCATCACGCCTTAAATTTTGTTTTACTAACGCGGTCTAACTCACAAGTAAGTGACTCCCCGCATGAAAATTTATCTCGACGGAAAATTGGTGCCCAAAGAACAAGCGATGGTTTCGGTTTTCGATCATGGCTTTCTTTATGGCGATGGCGTATTCGAGGGCATCCGCATTTATAACAAGCGAGTGTTTCGTTTGAACGGGCATGTTGAAAGGCTTTATCGCTCGGCTAAGGCTATTTGGCTGGAACCGCCCTTATCTAAAGACGAAATGGCGCGCGCCATTGAAGAAACCGTAGCCGCCAATCAACTGAAAAACGGCTACATTCGCGCCATTATTTCGCGTGGCTTTGGCGATTTAGGGCTTGACCCGCGCAAATGTCCCAAACCTACTGTTGTTATCATCGCGGCCAGCATCGCGCTTTATCCGCCAGAGGTTTATGAAACCGGCATGGAAGTGATTACGGCTTCTACGCGCCGCAGCCAGCCGGATGTTTTGAATCCGGCTATCAAATCGCTGAATTACCTGAATAATATCCTGGCGAAAATCGAATGTATTCGCGCCGGCGTGCCGGAGTGCATCATGCTCAATCAGCAGGGCCTGGTAGCCGAATGCTCTGGCGATAATCTGTTCATTTATGCCAGCGATTACAGCGGCAATTATGAACTGCGCACGCCGCCAATTAGCGCCGGGCAACTGGAAGGCATCACACGCGAGTGCGTGATGCAGATTGCCGGCGAAATGGGAATCAAATGTGTGGAAAAAGACATCGCCCTGTTTGATGTTTACAGCGCTCATGAAGCGTTTCTCACCGGCACCGCCGCCGAAGTCGTGCCCATGACGAAACTGGATAATCGCACCATTGGCGACGGCAAGCCGGGCGAACTCACCTGGAAAATTATCCAGCGATTCCGCGAAATTGCTAACAACGAAGGGAATGCGTGTTGGTAACGTAGTTAAAAATTTTGAGTTAAGAGTTTTGAGTTGAATCTGTTTTAACTCAAAACTCTTAACTCAAAATTCAAAACTCTTATGTTCTGCGAAGCGTGCAACGAACATCCCGCTACAGTTTTCATTTCGCAAATCATTGGAAATGAAGTAACGCAATTTCGCTTGTGTGAAATATGCGCGCGCCAACGCGCCGAAGCGAATCGCAATGAAAACGGAGCAGAAAATGGTGCAGCCTCACTTGAAGAAGTCGTATTCGGCTTGTTTGAAGAGATAGAACATCGCTCTGATTTCTTTTCACGGCATGACGAAGAAGAGGATTCCGATGAGGTCAATGGATTTTCCATGAACGAGGTGTTCATGGAACTGCAAAATCATCCTTTTAACGACGACGAATTTCCTTCCGATGAAGAACTCGCCGATGAATTGGACGAGATGGATGACCTGGACGAGGATTTCGATAACTTGCCGCCTGAATTAGCTGCCGCGCTGGATGCCGCTGATGATTCGGCGGACGATGTTTTCAATGCGTCCTTAAACGAACTGATTAAATCGAATCCTTTTGATGATAGCTCAGAACGACGTGAAATCGCCGCGCGCCGCTGCCCGAAGTGTTCAATTACCTGGGATCGCTTGCGCCAGGATGGCCGCGCAGGGTGCTCGCACTGCTACGAAACCTTTGCCGATCAGTTGCACGAAGTCATGCAGCGCGTGCAACACGCGCCGCAACATCATGGCAAAAAACCGCGCGCTGCCGAAAAACGCCGCAATCGCTTAGAGCATCTGCGGGCGCGGCGCGATCATCGTCTGGAAATGCTTAATCGCCGTTTGGACGAAGCTGTGCGCGCCGAAAAATACGAAGAAGCCGCCAAGCTGCGCGACCAAATCAAAATGGTTTCTTCGACTATCATTCAACACGACGAAGCCTGATTTTCTTATCCGCCAGTGCCGCAAACCATACGCAAGGAGAGCGTTTTTCATGGCGCACGATGTTTTTATCAGTCATTCCAGCAAAGACAAGGTCATTGCCGAGGAAATCTGCGCATTGTTGGAAGCCAATGGAATCTCCTGCTGGATCGCACCGCGCAATATCGCGCCCGGTGAAGATTGGAGCGAGGCCATCATGGATGGAATTCTGGGCAGCAAAATAATGGCTGTGGTTTTTTCGGCTTCATCCAATCACTCCAAGCATGTCCGCCGCGAAATCAAAAATGCCGTTGATGAAGATATTTTAGTTCTGACCTTGCGCATCGAAGAAGTAGAACTGTCCAAAGCGATGCGCTACTTCACCAGCACCACACACTGGATAGATTT
>DASWNL010000580.1:0-35552 GCA_036399215.1 Abditibacteriaceae bacterium | reverse complement strand
TGCCATCGCCCGCGCTTTATGTGAGGAGAGCGGGGTGCCGCTCGTGGCAACTTCGGCCAATTTTTCGGGCGCTACAGGGCGCGCTGCCATGCCGCAAACCCTTGATGATATTTCGCAAGAACTAAAAGACAAAGTAGATTTCTCTCTGGATGGCGGAATTGTGGGCGGCGCGCCCTCTACGGTTGTTGACTGCACGCGCGAGCCGTTTTTCATTCTGCGCCAGGGCGCGGTAAACCTTTAGCAGCAATCCTGTAAAGTGATGTAATTGCTATTAGTGGCTGCCAAATGTAAAGAGCGCACAATTCGGTTATTCTTTGATGTATGAAAATTTCCTCGCTTTCTCTGGCCGTAACGCTGTCAGTTATAAGCACTGTTTTGCCGGCACAGGCGCAAAACGAAGCCGCTTCGTCCGCTACTTCGTCCTCGACTGCGGCGACGGCTAATTCCTCCACGACTGCCGCTTCATCTTCGTCTTCATCTGCTACGCAAGAAAAGATGATTCGCCTTGATGAATGGCGTGGGCCGTTGCCCCTGGAAAACGAGCGGCCTTTTCAAGCGCTGTTTCTACATTTGCCGCCGCAAAACCCCGATGCCTTGCCGCGCGGCACAACGCGACTGGGCTTGCAACTGGACATCGCCAATCATTTTTTGATTCCTGCACCAGCCCCCTCAGGTGCTGGCGTTACGGAAGATTTTGAAACGCAACGCTTGAAAGTAACCTGGCGCAAGGGTCTGGGACGCGACCTGGAGCTTGGTGTGAATACCAATATAACAGCGCGTAATGGCGGCTTTTTGGACAGCACGGTGGATTTTGTGCACAGGCTGTTCAATACCAGAGGCGATGGCTTTAGTTCGCCGGTAGGGCGCAATAACATACCGCGTGATCGCTCGATTTTCGCTTATCGAAATGCTGCCGGTCAGGGTTTTACAAGAGGCAGCGCTTTTGGACTGGGCGATACGACTTTATGGGTGAAAAAGCAGCTTTCTCATGGCAAGCTGGCCAGCGCGGCCAGTGTCGCTTTGAAACTTCCCACTGGTAGCGAAAGTGATATTCTGGGCAGTGGAGGTTTCGATGGTGGTTTAACCTTTGATGGACGTTATCAGTTTGCACGCAAGTGGGCCGCTTTTGGCAGCCTGGGCGTAGCCAAATACGGCAACTCTTTCATTCCGGGCGCTGAGAATAGCGGCCTGTGGGGCACAATTGGCTATGAATGGCGCGTTGGACGCCGCGAATCGATTATCGGGCAGATTAATTACGCCAAACGCGCGGTGACAACAGGCAATGCCTTCGCCGACGAAACGCACACCATCGCTTCCATTGGTTATAAAAAGCAACTCAGCTCCAAAAGCGCCTACTGGTTTGCCATCGGCGAAAACGGCGATTACAAGAACTACAAATGGCCGGCCCTGTTCAACATTGGGCCGGATATAACTCTTTCTTTTGGCTACGATTTTATGCGCTAAAAGCTAAGCCCTAAGCTAAAGGCCATTTCAAAAGTCCCGAAAGAGAAATCCAGGTATTGTTTATGGATTCCACCTGCCCACTTTTGAAATAGTCTCTAGACCATGCCTTCATGAAACCAAAATTGCGCCGGTTGGAATTTATCCCGGTTGAGGAAAACGGCGAAGAGTGGTATTTTGTGCGCGACCCGCAAGGTTTGGCGCCCGAAGTGAGTTTGCCCCGCCAATGGGGGCCGCTTTTGGCGCGCCTCGATGGCGAACACGAAATTGGCGATTTGATAGAAGAGTTAAATCTGCAAGAAGCTAACGCGCGCGATTGGCTTAGCCATGTTATTCAAGAACTCGATGAAAACCTGCTGCTTGATTCACCGCATTTTGCGCTTCGTCGGGGCGAAATCATGCAGGAGTATGCCCAGGGCGCAACGCGCCCCGCGCATTTGGCGGGCGGCGCTTATCCCGCAGAAGCGGATAAATTAGGGCGTGTTTTAGGCGGCTACTTCGATAAAGCCGCTGCGCTTGATGCGCCGGAGCCGTGTTATAAGTCCTCGCAGTTGCGCGGCATTATGGTGCCGCATATTGATTTTCATCGTGGCGGTGCCGTTGAGGCTTTAGCTTACCAGCGCTTGCGTGAAGCTGAGTTTGATTTGCTCATTACTTTCGGCATTGCGCATAGCGGCGTGCAATATCCGTTTTGTGCAACCGCGCAGGATTTTGAAACGCCACTGGGCGTGCAAAAAACCGATAAAGAGTTTGTGCAGGCATTGCAAGCGCGCGTTGGCGAACGTCTGACAGCCGAACAATGGGCACATAAAAATGAGCATTCGGTTGAGTTCGTCGCGGTGTTTTTGCAAGCGTGTGAAGAATTGAAAACAGCCCGTTTCGTGCCGATTCTTTGCGGTGGCTTTTTCAACGAACTGCGTTCAGGAAAATCACCTTCAACTAACAAAGATGTCGCGCAGTTTTGCACTGCTTTGCGCGAATTGGTTGAAGAACAGCGTGCGCGCGGCCAGCGTGTCGGCTTTATTGCCAGTGTAGATTTAGCGCACGTTGGGCCAAACTTCGATCATCCGTATCCTATCACGCCCAAACGAAAACTTGCCATTGAGAAACTTGACCGCGAGGCGCTTTCTCATCTGGAAACGGGCGCGGTTGAAAGTTTCCACGATGCTTTGGCTGCCGATGCCAATGCGCGCCATGTGGACGCCCATCCGGCGGTTTACACTCTTATGCACGCCTTTCCCGAATTGCGCGCTCAGCTCTTACATTATGCGCAGGCACCGGCGCCCGAAGAATCTATTGTGTCTTTCGCTTCAATGGCATTTTACGAAGACATCGCATGAGACTGTTCTCAAGACTGTTCGTTGGCTTCTTGATTTCACTATGTGCCTTGCCCTTATGGGCCGCACCAGGCTCCGTGCAGCCCTTAGCCACTGTTACTTTAGAAGCCGCTCCCGCGCCTGCCGATAACCCGCTGAAAGGGTTCATGCCGTATGAAGGCGTTTACGATTTTCCACATAGTCTGGAATGGTTTTACTTGCCGCTCAAGGATTTACAAAAAGATTATGAGGTTTTCGATTGGCAGCCCTTGGAGAAGAAGTTGGATGCTGTTGCCGGGCGCGGCCATCAAGCGGTTTTTCGCATTTATCTGGACTACCCACAATTGCCCTACGGCGTGCCAAAATTTTTAAATCATGTGCCAAAACGGGCCTATAACGAGCATGGTAACGGTGAAAAGCTAAACAGCACCAGCCTTGCCCCGGATTATGAGCATCCCGACCTGCGGCGCGCTTTGAACAGCTTCATTCTCGCCTTAGGACAGCGTTATGACGGCGATGCGCGCATTGGCTTTTTAACCGTTGGCCTGCTGGGTTTTTGGGGCGAGTGGCATACCTATCCGCACATTCAGGGCGAGGACAATTTTATGGCTTCACCGCTCGTGCAAAACGAAGTGCTTGATGCATTTGCAAAGGCTTTTCGCAAAACGAAATTGCTGTTGCGCGAGCCAAAAGAAAACATCGCGGTGCAAGAGCGCGCGTTAGGGTTTCATGACGATTCGTTTGCTTACCAGACTCTGGGGCCAGTGCTGTGGCACTTCTGGCCAAAGATCGAAAAATTCGGCCTCACGGAGCGCTGGAAAACGCAACCAATAGGTGGCGAAGTGCGGCCCGATATTCAAAAATGCCTGTGGAACGATGAAAAAGAACCTTGCGTTCCGCCCGGTCAGGAGTTTGATTTGTGCGTGCAGACGACACATGCTTCATGGCTTCTCAATCAAGGCGTTTTTGCATTGCTTACTCCCGCGCAAAAGCAGCGTGCTTTAAGCGGAGCGCGCCGCTTAGGTTATGAGCTATCAGTGCGCTCTGTGAGGCTGCACCGGCAAGCCCGCGCTCTGCTTGTTGAACTATCGCTTGCGAATTCAGGCGTAGCGCCGTTTTATTATGACTGGCCGTTGGAACTGTCTATCGTTGATAAGCAGAACCAAATTATCGCCAGATGGACAACCGATTGGCAGTTGCCCGATGTTTTGCCTCAAGCGCCGCAAATTTGGAAATTTACCTGCCACGAAGCAGCAAAAGCACCTTTGCAAAAGGGGCGCTATCAACTATTGCTGCGTGCCATTAATCCTTTACCAAATGGCAAAGCATTACGCTTTGCCAACAAAACGCAAGATGAAACTTTGCCCGGCTGGTTGACTTTAACGTCGTTTGTCCTTGATAATTGAGCGTTTTCTTTTTCTGGTGTTTTCAAAACCTGGCAATGCCGGCGCGTTTGTAGTTACTCTTTTTCTATGACAATTCCAGACGAAGCCATTATTCAAGAAGTCGCTCAACTGCGCGAAAAACTGCATACGGCGAACCATCAATATTACATTCTGGATAACCCGGCTCTTACCGATGCCGAATACGACACGGCAATGCGGCGCCTGGTGCAACTGGAAAGTGATCACTCCGAACTGATTGCGCCCGATTCGCCGACTCAACGCATTGGCGCACCGCTTGAAGGCGACTTTGCGACGATTCAGCATTTGTTACCAATGCTGTCCTTGCAAGATGTGCGCGGCGAGGATGAATTGCGCGATTGGGAAAAGCGCATTCGCCGCCATTTGCATGTGGGCGAAGAGGTTGTTTTTGAATACGTCTGTGAGCCGAAAATTGATGGCCTGGCCATGTCGCTGATTTATGAAAACGGCAAGTTCGCGCGTGGCTTAACACGTGGCGACGGACGGCGCGGCGAAGACATTACGCACAATTTAAAAACTATCAAAGCGATTCCGTGGACACTGCATCTCAAACCGCCGCCGCCACTTTTTGAAGCGCGTGGCGAAGTGTTCATTGGACGCGCCGACTTTGAAAAGCTGAATGCGCAGCAGCAAGCCGAAGGCAAGCCGCTTTATGCCAATCCGCGCAACTTTGGCGCGGGCAGCGTGCGCCAGAAAGACCCCAAAATCACTGCCTCGCGTCCGCTGCGCTTTTTCTCTTACTCATTAGGTGCTTACGAAGGATTAAAATTCAAAACGCACTGGGAAAGCTTGCAAACACTGCAAGAAGCCGGCTTCCGCGTGAACTTCGAGAAGAGCCGCATCTGCCAGGGCATTGAAGAAGTGCGCGCTTTTATTAAAGAATGGGACATTGAGCGGCAGAAGGTGGATTACGCAACTGATGGTGTGGTTGTGAAAATCAACGATTTGCAGTTGCAAAACGAGTTGGGTTTTGTAGGTCGCAATCCGCGTTGGGCGTGCGCTTTTAAATTTCCGCCCGAAGAAGTTGTCACCAAGATTTTAAACATTGTAGTTAATGTGGGACGCACCGGTTCGCTCACACCCAATGCCGAATTTGAGCCTGTCGAAGTGGCGGGCACTACGGTTGTTGCCGCTACTTTGCACAACGAAGATGAGATGCGCCGCAAAGATGTAAAAATCGGCGATTACGTCATCATTCGCAAGGCCGGTGAGATCATTCCCGAAGTTGTCAGCGTGCTCAAAGAGCGGCGCACCGGCGAAGAAAGAGAGTTCCTCTTTCCCAAAGAGTGTCCCCGTTGCCATACTCCGGTTTCTCGCGCGGAAAAAGAAGCGGTGTTGCGCTGCCCCAATAATGCTTGCCCGGCGCGGTTGGAACGCGCCTTGGAGCATTTTGTGGCGCGTGGCGCGATGAACATTGACCGCATCGGTGAAAAGCTGATTAAGCAGTTAGTGGCGCACGGTTTAGTGAAGGATTTAGCGGATGTTTTCTTGATTCAAAAAGAGCAACTCCTTAACCTGGAGCGTATGGCCGAGAAAAGCGCACAGAACGTGATGAATTCCATCGAAGGCGCCAAAAACCCGCCCTTGGCGCGCCTTATTTATGCGTTGGGCATTCGCCATGTCGGCGAGCGCACCGGCGAACTGATTGGTGAGAAATTCGGCACGTTGGAAAATCTGCGCAATGCCTCGCTCGAAGAAATTTCAAAGATTCACGATGTAGGCCCGATTGCCGGAAACAGCGTGCGAAGCTGGCTGGATGAACCACAAAACGCCGCCATGTTGGATAAAATGCTGGCAGCCGGTGTTAAGCCACAAGAAGCCGAAAAACACGAAACCGATGAGCGTTTCGTGGGCAAGAGTTTTGTTTTTACCGGCGCCTTAAACATGGACAGGCGCGAGGCCGAAGCCATTGTAAAAAGACTGGGCGGACGTGCTGCGGGTAGCGTATCGAAGAAAACCGATTTCGTAATCATCGGCGAAAACGCCGGCAGCAAAGCCGACAAAGCGCGCGAACTGGGCGTGACAATTTTGAGTGAAGATGAGTTTGTGGAGATGATTAAAGTGGATTAAACGCAATGGATTTTATGCCTGAAACCGCGCTATAATTGCTTTGTGAAAGGTGACAACAATGAACGTAAAAGAAGCTGTGGCTGCGGCTAAAAACTATATCCAAGATGTGTTTGCTGATGAGCAAATATCTGATGTGGGATTGGAAGAAGTCGAATTCGAAGACGTAACTGATTTCTGGCACATTACCATCGGGTTCTCACGCCCGTGGCATAAAACCACAACTAATAACCATCCTCTTAAGCAGCAGTTGGCGCTATCACAATTGATGCGAGAAACCACTCTTCGCAGGGATTACAAGGTAGTTACTATAAAAGATAGCACCGGTGGGATTGTCTCCGTTAAAAACCGAGAACTGCAAGCGGCGGCTTAAAGTAATAAAGCATGAGGCGGATTATTCTTGATACCAATTTGCTGGTGCTTTTAATTGTGGGGTTGACGGACGAAAAGCTAATTAGCAAGCACAAGAGAGCCAGGACTTTTGTCCCCGAAGATTTCCTGTTGCTGCAACTCTTTCTACAGGACTATCAGCAAATCGTCGTAACACCGCATATTCTCGCAGAAACTTCTAATTTGGCCGCGCAAATCGGCGACCCAGACAAATCGAAAATTCTACAGACTCTTGGTCTATTTATCAGTGTTCAAGAAGAAATACAGCATCCCAGCAAGAACGCCGTAAATTCCTTGTATTTTGCTCGTTTGGGCCTGACGGATAGCGTAATTCTTGAAATCCTGCCAGAAGGACTGCCACTTTTGACAGATGATTTGTCTCTTTATCTTCAAGCCGTGAGCGCAGAGCATCAGGCTTACAATTTTAATCATCTGCGGCAAGAGTATCTTTGAACATCATGACAGCTAAAGATATTCTTGCCATAGTGGATAAAAAATTATGACCTGGCATCTTGCACAACAAACATACAAAACGGTGCGCGCTACGCCTTATGAAGTCGCGCTTTTGCCGATTGGCTCTTGCGAGCCGCATAACTTTCATTTGCCGTATGGAACCGATACTTTACAGGCCGACGGCATTGCAAATTTGGTTTGTGAAAGCGCGACCTCACAGGGCGCTAAAGTTGTAAAGTTGCCTTGCATTCCGTATGGCGTGCAAACCAACATGCGCGAGTTGCCGCTTGCTATCAATGTCAACCCGTCCACGTTTTTTGCCTTGCTCAAAGACATTGTGCGTTCGCTGGAAGATTCTGGCATCAGCAAGTTATTAATTCTTAACGGGCACGGCGGTAACGACTTTTTAAAGCCTTTTGTGCGCGAAATGATGGGGCAAAGCCAAACCTTTATTGCGGTTTGCGATTGGTGGAAAGTGGGGCAGGATGTTTACGACGAAATTTTTCAGGTGCGCGATGACCACGCCGGCGAAATGGAAACCAGCGTGATTCTTTCTTTAGCGCCGCAGTTGGTTCATCTGGAAAACGCGGGGGATGGCGCAACTAAGAAAACGCAGTTTGAAGCGATAAATAAAGGCTATGTCAGCATTTCGCGGCGCTGGGATTTGCTAACCGAATCTACCGGGACGGCTGACCCGCGTGCGGCCACAAGCGCAAAAGGCGAGCAGTATTTACAAGTCGTCGTGGAGCGTCTGGCAGGTTTTGTGGTTGAACTTTCAGCAGCCTCAATAGATAAGCAGTTTCCTTTTCAAAAATAGCAAGGTAGATTTCCAGAGCGCCTTTCTACTATCTGGCATCTTTTCAGCACCGCTGCTTAACACTGTAGAGTGGTGTTCGGTTGGTGCGCTATTCTCGACGGAGATTGTTACTCATATTTAGGGATAACCAATGGATTCCGATAATCCAGAGCCGATGTCGCAGTTTTCGTTCTCAAGTAACGATTTAATTTCGGTTCAGATAGAAAAAGGTGAGTCAGCCCGCAAATTTAAAGTTCTGGTTGTCGAACATGACTCAGGCACTGCGCAGCATCTGTTGACGACACTGGCACGGGCCGGCATGGAATGCCGCCACGCACTTGATGGTGCCTTAGCTCTCGAAGCGTTGCAAATTTCGGATTTTCATTTGATTTTGCTTGACCTTTCGTTACCGCAGACCAGCGGCCAGGAAGTTTGCCGCCAGGTGCGCAAGCGTTACACGCTGCCGATTATCGTGATGACCGCCGGAGAAGAAACCGAAGCGCAGCTTAAATGTTTCGGCCTGGGCGCCGATGATTACCTTATCAAGCCGTTTTCGTCCCAACTTCTGGTCATTCGCGTTGTGTCACTGCTGCGTCGCACCTACGTTTACAACAAGAAAAAACATCCGCATCCTGTGCCTTTTTCATCGCTGCCCATTAGCGTCACTCTGAATGATCCGCACGTTCGGCCTTTGATCAAGCCGTTGGAGAATGTTGTTCCCTTAGCTACGCCTGAAACATCAGAAGCCACACCGAAAAACACGATAGAAGAGGCGGAGCAGGCTGCGGTTTTGCCGCCCGGTTGGAGCCGCTGCGATATTTGCGACTACATGGGGCCGACCGCCAGGTTTACCACGCAAGATGATAGTGGGCGCCCTGTTATGGCCTGTCCCCATTGCGGCGACACGGCGAATATCCAATATGCGCTGGGTTAAGTTTGAGAATATAACCTGATAGCTGTTTATAAAACGTTGGAAAAGGGTAAGCTAAAAGCTACAGAAATTGCCATGCACCCGATATTACTCCAGCGTTCATCCCGTCGCGGTTTTACCTTAATCGAGTTGCTTGTCGTCATAGCAATAATCGCGCTTCTCGCCGCCATTCTTTTTCCGGTTTTTGCCAGGGCACGGGAAAACGCCCGCAAATCTTCTTGCTTGAACAACCTCAAGCAAATTGGCATAGGCATCATGCAATACACCCAGGACCACGATGAAACCGTCATGCCGCATTGGATTGGCCCCGGCGGTTATCCGGGCACCTCGCGCTGGATGGATTTAGCGCGGCCTTATATTAAAAATAACCAGGTATTCGTGTGTCCGAGCCATGCAAATGTGCGCTATGTGCCAAATGATGTAAACAATCCGGGCAGTTATACATGTAGCGCGGCCTTTTGGAGCGAGGCGCCGCGCACCAGCATGAGCATATTGGATCATAACGAATTTGTGGGGCTTGCCGAAATGGAATCGCCTGCGACAACTTTCTGGCTTGCCGATGCGCGCGATGACACTATGTCTAATAACTGGGAGTTTGCGCTCTTAAGTGCAGATACGCTAACGCAAGGCACATCCGGCAATTTGCCTTCCCTCAACACTGGCCGCTCTGATATTGTGGGGCGCCATCTCGATACAGTCAACACACTTTTTTGTGATGGCCATGTGAAAAGCGTGAAATTAACTTATCTACTCGAACGTGGCGGCCCCTCGAATTTGTATTATCATTTCACCTTAGCCAAAGACCCGCAGTAAACTCATTGACAAACTCAGCGACAGACCCGCCCCTGAAGCCTATCAATAGGCATCAAGAGGAAGTCGTTTCCGTGCCTGTTTCGGGACAGTGAGGATTTAGCGACAGCGAGGATAAAATAAAACTCATGCAATTTATTGAGAATGAAGTGAAGGAAGTTGGCCCCGGCGTGTGGATTCGCGTCGCTGTAGATAATATCAGTTGGTGTAACCTGGGCAATGGCGCTGCGGTGATTGATGCCTTGGAAGACCCCTCTCAAGCCGATGTGGTGCGCGCTTTAATCAAAGAAACAACCGGTCAAGATTTAAAATGGGTGGTAACTACGCACTGGGACGCCGATCATATCGCGTGCAATCCGCAGTGGAAGCGTGAAGGCGCGCCGGTTATCGCCCATCAATCATGCGCCGATAGCGCTGGCGATTGGGAAGGGCGCCCCGATTTGTCTTACAGCGGCCCGGCGATTTTATGCGGTGAAACCGAGCGCATCGAAATGGAGTGGTGGGGCGGCACGCATACGCCGTGGGATACGATTCTCTATTTTCCCAATGCCAAAGTGCTGCATATCGCCGACTTATTCGGCTGGGGCCTCATTCCCTGCCGCCCCACAACCGAAAAAGTGGCCCGTTTGTGGGAAGTTCTTAATCGCATCGTCGAATTTGATGCACAGGCGGTTATTTGTGGGCACGGCCCGGTCACCAGCATCCAACACATTCGCCTCTTTATGGCTTATTTCGACGAACTCTTAAAAACCGTGCCGCCTTTAGCTAAAAAAGGCCTGTCGCTCGATGAAATCGAAGCGCAAATCCCGCCGCCGGACGACATGCGCGACTGGTGGCGCTTTGTAGATTGGAAGCACAAGAAAAACCTCGAAATGATACGGGATGAAACGCTTGCCAATGCAGAGTAGAAAACGTCGCTGAATGCCGAGTCGTAAAAAATTAGGTAAATGGGAGAACACCATGAATGACACCGCTGGAGACAACGCCGGGCAGACGGACAATCGGAATGCCTTATTAGCTGTTGCCGTTGCAGGTATTATTCAAGTCGCTTCCACAAGCGGCCCCTTCGACTGGTGGGATTTGCTGGTGGGTTTTCTTCTGGTATCACTGCTAACCACCTATGAAATACCATCTGACATGAATGCTAAAGAGATACTGGTTTTAGCCAGCATCTGGGGCATGAGCCTTACCATCTTATTTGGCCCGGTCATTCAAAGAGTTTTCGATGTTGAGCGCACCGGACGCGAGCTTCCCTCAGAGAACTATCTCGCCTGTTGGGCCGTTGCCACGCTGGGGGCAATGATTTTCATCGACATGAAGAAAAAGCCGGGCAAAAACCAGAGCGAAGAGACTTCCACCGTTGGGAGTTAGGACGTTATTAACAACTACGTTACCAACTTCATCAGCAACCTCTGAGGAAGTAAATAAATTGGTAAAGCGCAACAAATAGGAGCGTTGTCATTCCCGCGCCGGGTGCCCTCTGGGCAGGTGGAATCCATACAAAAGAGTGTTCGCAGTGTATTGTTGCAAACAGACACAGGTCTGGATTCCCGCGGGGTGGAAATGACACCTTTCTGTTTCGACCAAAATCTTATTTTGTATGCAACCTTGGAATAAAGCGATAGATTCCGTTTGCAAAGAGAATCTATCAAGGAGTCATCATGTGGATTAAAGCTCGGAACGGCAATATTTATCGGCGGGAAGCGTTTTTCATGTTCGATATTGATAGCTCAAACGACGCCAGCATTGAGCATAACTACCTGCGCGCCCGCCTTACCCCGGCGCCGGCGGGCAGTGGCGGCATTGGCCTGAAAACTCTCGACCCTGGTGCGGTGATTTTGGGCGATTACAAAACCGTCGCGCAGGCCCGCCAGGCTCTGGCACGCCTGTTTCCCGAACGCCACGAATTGATTGACCTCAGCGGCGATGAATAATTGTTTGCAGTAAAGAAAACGCAAAGCTCATGAATCAAAGCCAATTTATTCCCGCAGAAAATTGCACGCATCTTGAACACGACTGGGGCAATCTCGATTGGTTTGCCGGAGCGCCGCTTGGCAACTCAGAACACATGACTATCGGGCGCTGTGTCATTAAAGAGGGCGAAGAAAATCCGTTGCATAGCCATCCCAATTGCGAAGAGATTTTAGTTTTGCTGCAAGGGCGCATAGCGCACACCATTGAAGAGCGCCGCGAAGTGCAAATGAAACCCGGCGATGTGATTACCATTCCACCGCAGTTGCCCCACAAAGCGCGCAACATCGGCGAGGGCGAGGCCATCATGTTCATCGCCTTTTCATCGGCGCATCGCCAGTTCCAATTGGAAGAGTAGGTTCACACCAAAGCGCCGCCGCAACTGGAGCCGGCGCCGGCGGTGCAGCCAAAGCAGTGATTGGCAGTGAGAATTGGGCGGGTTTCGATGTTGTGCGGGTTAATATCCCATAAATAGAGGGGCGCTTTTTGTCCTTTACTCCAGGGCAAGCCCAGCATCTGGTTGAAATCACAGTCGTAAACTTCGCCCTGCCAACTAATGTTTAAAGTGTTGCGACACATTAAACCTTGCACCGCTTGAGGGTTGAAAGCGTTCACTAAAAGCTCTTGATACTCATCAAGTTTTCCGCTCTTCTGCAAGAAGGATGCAAAGCGCGCAATCGGCATATTGGTGATGGTGAAAAGGTGATTGAATACAATGCCGAAATCGTTGTGTAATCGTGTTTTATAATCCTCTTCCAGTGCCTTTTGTGGCGCTGGCAAAGAGACGCCATTGGGATTGTAAACCAGATTCAGTTGTAAGTTTTCGTCGCGTCCGTAACCCAGACCATTCAGTTTTTGCAAGGCGCGAATGCTTTTGTCAAAGACGCCATCGCCGCGCTGTTTATCTACGTTTTCGGGGCCATAACAAGGCAGTGAGGCCACGACTTCTACCTGGTGATGCGCCAGAAATTCAGCTAAGTTTTCCTGGCCCGGCTCGAATAAAATGGTGAGGTTACAGCGATCCATAACGCGCCGATTTAAAGAGCGTGCTTCTTCCACCAAAAAGCGAAAATGCGGGTTCAGTTCGGGCGCGCCTCCGGTAATATCAACGGTAGGAATAGCAGTTTGTGCCAACCAGGCAAGTAAGCGCAGCATCGTTTCGCGCGTCATCATTTCGCGGCGGGCCGGGCCGGCGTTGACATGGCAATGCACACAGGTTTGATTGCATTTTTTGCCGACATTGATTTGTAAAACTTGCGTTGTTGTGCGCTGCAAGACCAAGCCATGTTCATGGAGCAACGAAGAGAAACGATTCATTCAAAACTTTCAGCAACTTTATTTCACAAGCAGTTTAGAACCCTGCGGCGCTTCCAGCGTTCAATGGGGCTTTGAAATCTGGGAAAGTGAATTCAATTAACATGAAAACTAAAGTTTTTCTGGGCACTGCCGTAGCCCTTCTTGCCGTTTCGGTGCCCACAGCACCCGTTTTCGCACGTTCAAAGGCCAAAAACAACCATCACAGCATTAACAAAGCAGCTCGTTCAGCCGTCCATTCGTGGGTAACACTCACAGCCTCAACCGATCAGAAAATTTACACGCCCGGCCAGCCGATTCAGGTGCGACTGAAGGCGACCAACACTCACAAGCGCGGCGCTTTTTTACGTTTTACCAGTGGACAGCGCTTTGACTTTTCGGTTTATCCGCTGAATAAAAAAGAAGCTGTATACACCTGGAGCGCCTCGCGGATGTTTTTGCAAGCGCTGGGTTCGCTGTGGATTAAACCAGGACAAAGCCAAAATTTCGAGGCTGCCGTCGGCGATGAGATGGGACAACTTAAACCCGGCAAATATCGCCTTCTTGCACGCCTGACAAATTCACCGCGTCCCATTGTGGCTTCGCCGATTTATTTTGAAGTGTCAAATCAGAAAGTCTCGCAGAGCGAAAGCGTATCTGTAACAGCGCAGACCGATAAGACGACTTACAAAGTTGGTGAGCCGGTGCACATTGAAGTAGTGGCGGCAAACTTGACCGGGAAAGAACAGCGCCTGCAATTTGAAGGTGGCCTCGATTGCGATGTCGTTATCAGCGATGAAAGTGGCCGGCCCATCTGGACTTACGGTGCTAACTTGCGTTTCATTCGTGCCTTAGGCGAAGTAACCTGGCAAAAGGGTGAAACCAAAAATTATACGCGCACCTGGGATGGCATTGCTTTACCACAAGAAACGGTTCCTACCACGTTAAAATCGGGCCGTTATAGCGTGCAAGCCTTTTTAGCATCCACGCCCCAGGTTAAGGCGCTCCCGATTTATATCCAAATCACGCGCTAACTGCTAACGATCACCAGGAAATTATCAAAAGCACCGGAAGCTTTCAAAAAGCTTTTGGTGCTTTTTGGTAATAGAGACGGTGCTGAAACGTTTCTGTCATCATCAATGTCATCCATTCAAATTCTTCGTTGGTTGGACTATTGTCGAGAACTATACTTTTTGGACTTAGCTGCCTTTTATGAAAAAGATATTTACCATTGCATTTATGCCGGCAGAACGAATTGTGCCTTTTCTGGTGACTTTTATGGCGCTGCTGTTAATTCTCATACAACCGGCAAAGTCTGCCGGTGATGTGCCCATTGTTTCAATTGGTAATGTGAGTGTTATTGAAGGAAATAGCGCAACAACTATTGCGGTTTTCCCGGTGAACTTATCCAGCGCGTCCACTCAAGATGTAACTGTTGATTACGCCACCTTTAGTAATATGGCGACTGCTGAAAGTGATTTTATTTCTGCCAGTGGCACCCTGACCATCCCGGCGGGCCAGACTGCGGCCTTTATCAACGTATCGGTAAAAGGTGATGTTTCCGTGGAACAAGATGAGCTTATCCGGGTGACCTTGAGCAATGCGCATAATGCTGTCATGGGGCGTGTTACAGCATTGGCTACGATTGTCAACGATGATCCGCCTTCGCTAACCATAGCTGATGTTACGCTGCTTGAAGGTCAAAATGGCATCACAGAAGCCGTATTCGTCGTAAACATTTCTGACTGGGTAAACCAGTCTTCGAGTGTTGATTACACAGTAATGTCGGGCACCGCTGCTGCTGGTAGTGATTATGTGGCGACCACCGGCACGTTGAATATTCCCGCCGAACGGTTTTCTGTGACTATTGCCATTCCTGTTCGAGGCGATGGCACGCCGGAGGCCAGCGAAACTTTTTCAATTCACTTGAGCAATCCTGTCAACGCCAGGATTGCCGATGAAAAGGCCACGGCCACCATCGTCAATGATGATGGTCTTTCCGTGAAGCCGGCTCAATTGAAGGAAGGCAATAGCGGAATGGCTGCTGCAATCTTTTATGTGTCTCTGACCTCCCCTGTCGCTCAGGATGTTGAAGTTGATTACAGCACAGGCGATTACACCGCCCACAAGGGCAGCGACTACTTTGCCAAAAGCGGGACGTTGCTGATTCCCGCCGGACGAACCGTGGCTTCCATTACAGTGGCAGTGCGAGGTGACACCATTTTGGAAGCTAATGAGTCGTTCTTCATCAACCTGTCTAATCCAAAGAACACAACCTTAATAAATACAAGCGCCAGTGCCACCATCATCAATGATGAAACGGGTGGCCTGGGCAAAATCGTTTTTGATACCAACAGGCACACCCTCACGCCAACCGATAACAACTATGAAATCTACATTATGAACGATGATGGCTCAGAACAAACGCGCCTGACTAACAACACTTATTTCGATGGAAACCCCAGCGTAAATGCAAACACTGGAAAAATCGCTTTCGAGTCTTGGCGCGAGGAGAATTACGGCATTTATATAATGGATATTGATGGTTCCAATCAGACGCAGCTTACCAACAATCAGGAGTATGCCGGCGATCCCAGTTTCAGCCCGGACGGCAGCAAGATCACGTTTGTCTCAATGCGTGACGGCAACGGTGAGATTTATGTGATGAATGCCGATGGCTCCAATCAAATCAGGCTCACTTATCATCCGGCTGTTGATTTAGCGCCCAGTTTCAGCCCGGACGGCAGCAAAATTATTTTTTCTTCGCGGCGCAACGGCAGATTTCTCCTTTATTTCATGAATGCTGATGGATCTGACCCTCTTCCCTTTATGCAAGCGGGCGAGGCGGCATTTGCCCCCTGTTTGAGTCCTGATGGCAGACGCATCGCTTTTCTTTCTGGTTATGACGACCAAGCCGAGATATTCACTATTAACCGCGATGGAACAGGCCTGTCGCAATTGACTAATACCGCCGGGCGTGATCGGCGTGCTTGCTTTAGCCCGGATGGTAGCCGGATCGTTTTTGAATCGAATCGTGATGGCAACCATGAGATTTATGTGATGAATGCTGATGGGGGCGAACAAAAAGCCTTAACAAAGCATCCCGGCTTTGACCTGAGGCCCTCATGGGCGTTTGTGTTGCCACCAGTGAACATTTCTGTCGCGGCTGCAACGCGCCTCGAAGGAAACAGCGGCATTACAAACATTCAGGTTCCTGTAACTCTTTCGCGCGCCAGTGAGCATCCTGTAACGGTTAATTACGCCACAGCCGTCGGCACCGCTTATGAAGGGTCGGATTATTTGAAAACTGTCGGCACCTTAACTTTCCGTCCCGGCGAAACCGTTAAGACAATTAGCGTTCCGCTCATCGGTGATTCGCTTTATGAAGCCAATGAATCTTTTTTCATTCTCCTGAGTAATGCTAATGGTGCCGCCATTCTCAATGCGCAAGGTCGTGCCGCTATTCTTAACGATGACTCACCTACACTGACCATTAATGATGTAACTGTGACTGAAAGTGACGCTGCGAATCAAAACGCCACTTTTACAGTGACCATCCCCGCCCCCGCGACTCAAGACATCAGTGTTAAGTATGTGACTGCTAATGGCAGTGCGCTTTCTGCCAAGGATTATGCTGCACATGGCGGCACTCTGACGATTCCTGTTGGACACTCAAGTGCCAGCATTAACGTCCCTATTCTCGTTGACACTTTGGATGAAGCCGACGAGCTTTTCTATGTGATTTTGTCTTCGCCGGTAGGGGCTGCAATAGCGCGCGGGCGCGGCATCGGCACCATTGGAGATAATGATGTGGCGCCTTCAATTACTGTGGATAACGTAACTGTTGTTGAAGGTAACAGTGGCGCTCGCTATGCTACCTTCGCTTTGCGTCTTTCCTCACCCAGCGGCCAGGTGGTGCGTGTTATAGTTCAGAGCGCTAATGGTAGTGCAGAAGCAGGTAGTGACTATACCCCTTTACCATCAACCGTTGTTAGTTTCACCACAGGCGTTAGGGCAGCCGTAGCCCGCATTTTAGTGCAAGGGGATGTGATAGATGAGCCAAACGAAACTTTTGTCTTGAACTTGAGCAATCCAGTCAATGCTACTATCACGGATAATCAAGGCCAGGCTTTAATCTCTGACGATGATGCTACGCCCAGCCTGAGCATCAATGATGCTTCTCTTCTTGAAGGTAATGACGGCACCAAAACCCTGAATTTTACGGTCACAAGAAGCGGCCAGAGCGCGCAAAACATAATGGTCAATTATGCAACGGCCAACGGAATTGCTCGCAGTGGCAGCGATTATGTTGCTAAAAGCGGCACGATTGGCTTTGCACCGGGTGGCCCGGCCACGCAAAGCATCAGCATTACTATCAATGGTGACGCCGTTATCGAGGGTGATGAAAGATTTTATGTGCTGTTATCCGGCGCTAACAACGCTGCCACCGGGCGTGGGCGCGGTATAGGCACCATTCAAGACGATGAGCAAGACGACGATTCTTCGGGTTAAGTAGATAGAAAGCAAGAAGGGGCACGTTCTATTGAGCGTGCCCCTTCTTGATTTTGAGAGCATTCTTTGTCTGATTAACCGCATCCGATTACCACCCTGCAAGCGCCGCACCGCCGGGTGCGAGGTGCAGAGGAATCATAATCTCGCCGTCCGGCTTTCCCGCCCCGGTCACCATTTGCCATTGTCTGGTCATGGGATTGAAGCGTTGCAATTTGCTATGGCCGGTTTTTATCATGACTTCGGTTGTAACGGGGTTGCGGTAGTCGGCATTGGTAATGAGCGCTAATGTTTTAGGCGCTGATTTGCTGCTGTTATCAAAAATGCCGATAGTAAAATCGCCTTTGCCGGCGGTAAGCACAGGTGTATTGTTTGGCGGCTGTGTTCCACCGGGCGGAACCTGTCCACTATGAAAAACAAGGGTAGAATCCGCATTTAACAACTGTTGGCCGAAGGCGGCTACTTCCTGATTAATTTGCTTTATCATGTCGTAATGTGCATCGCGCGAACCATCCAAATTAATCATGGCGTGCGACCATTGGAAGCTCGGATCATCCGGCTGCCAGTAGGTGAACCACATTAAGCCTTTGCCACCATAAGCCAAAGTTTGCATCGCCTCGTAACGTAATTCGCCTTCGGTCAAGTTGCGATATGGCCCATGCTGCACAGCCAAGACAATTTGCCAGAAGGGAAGCTGAAACTCCTGGCTCACTTTGCGCGCGGCGGCCAGATTGGCAAAGAAAAGCGGGCGGTCGCCGTTATGCAGGAAATGATAATGGTCGTAACTCAAGACCGAAGGTTTTACTTTGCCTACAAACTCACGCAGGTATTGCTCATAGGTGGCAACACCCAACTGACCGGCGCTGGCGTAATTGGGAAATAGATTGATGTAAGCCGGATGCGGCGCATCATTTTCTTTCAAATAGGCGACAACTTCTGCAAGGCCGGGAAAAGCGCCGGCACCTGGCTCATCTGTAATCGAATAACCGGCCAGTGCCGGATGCATTTTATAATCGTTGATGAGGGCATCAAGGCGCGCTTTGGCATCAGGCACGCCTGTCAGGGCTGTTGTCATGCGTGCATCGGCGATGAAAGCTTTAAGGCCGGCCTGCTGGCTGAAATCAAGAATTTTACGGTTACGTTCGACGTTCGCCGCACCACCACAGGGCGGCATGACATGAGTAAAACCGGCTTCTTTAATTTCTTGAAATCTTTCGGCGCTGATAAATTTATCCGGCGGCCCACACCAGAAGCTGATGGGGAAAACAGAAGAATTATTGGCAATTTGCATCGGCAATTGTTTAGCTGTTTCGGCAGAGTGAGCTGTTAAGGACATGAGTAACAAGCCTAAGTAACCTAACCCACGAAGCCAATGCAGGAAGCGTGAAAAGCACATGTTGCAAGATTATCAGATTTAAACAGGACTATGATGGTTATATTGTGCAGGCTATTCGCAGAGGTAAGCGGAAAAAGCATGTTACTATCATTAAACTGGTGACATGGAACGTTTTACCGAAGGGCAACAAGCTGCCCATCAAGCCATTGCTGAAATCGCCGCTGACCTGGGGCCATCTTTTGTGCTCAAAGCTGTGGCTGATGCTCTGGAACAGGCGGCGCGCACAGAAACCGGCTATTACGGTGATAATTTAGGCCACGCAGCCGGCATTGTGCGCCAGTTATCTAAAGTGTTGGGCGATGAAGAGGACGGTTGAAGCAAGAGAAAACGAAGTGACCGCTAAACAACCAGGATGGGCGTTGCTCACTGTAGTAGGGCGAAATAACAGCGGCGACCCATTTCCCGTTTTTGCGTTTTCGGAAATCAAGCGCTCTAAACGACATAATGCCTCCTGAAAAATGAGATTCAGAAGGCACGCGGCGGGGAAAAAGCCCTTATTCTATAAGGGAATTTCGTAGAAAAATCGGGATGGCCGGATTTGAACCGACGACCTCTTGACCCCCAGTCAAGCGCTCTACCAAGCTGAGCCACATCCCGGACGACCTTGCGAAGCAAACACTACTTTACCAAAAAGGCGCGGCGACAAGCAAGAGGAACCTTATAATTACGTTAGCTTCGCGCACCAAACTCTTGTAAAAGCGGGAAGCGTGAAAGAGAATAATTTCATCATGCGATTCCTGTGCAAATCATCACTAATCGTCGTTTTATTGTTTATGGCTCTGCCGATTGGGGCGGCGGACAAAGAAACTCGCGAGCCGAGTGAGCCATCTTTTAGCGCCGATGGGCTGCGCCTGGTCTATGTTGACGAAGTGGCGCCACCAGGTGAAGTTTTAAGCGAAACGAGCGAAATCTGGACGGTCGAAGTCAACGGCAGCAACGCCAAGCGCTTGACGCAGGGTTTTGTCGACGAGCATCCGCGCTTTAGCCCGGATGGCAGGCAAATCGTTTTTCAGCGTGATAATGACATCTGGCTGATTCAAGCGGACGGCACAGGTCTGCGTAACATTTCAGGCACCGAAGACATCATGGAGCGCGGTGCCGTTTTTTCAAGTGATGGACAAAGTTTGTTCTGGGTGCAAGATGAATTCGGGTTGGATGGTGCCATCGTGCAACAACCTGTGGCGGGCGGTGAAAAGCGCGAGCGATTGTCGGAAGACTTTGGCGTGGCTCAAATTGCGACTGGCCCTGACGACAAGACGCTTTTCGCCTTATGCAATCGCCTGACGCCTGGCGGCAGTGTGCTGAATAACGATGAAAAAGTCATTGCCGCTATTCCTTTGGATGGTAATCCACCTCGCACCCTTTATGATCCGCGTGGCGCCTACGAAATCGAAAGTTTCTGCGCGGGTGGTGGGCGCGTGGCGGTCGTAGCTCAGCCTAAAGGCGAAGCCTTAGAAATGAATACTTACCTGCTGCAAAACGGTGCTCTTGAAAAAATTGAGATGGAATACGGCACTGGTTTTTCCGCGGATGGTAAAACTTTAGTCGGCACCGACCTGGACGAAAACATCAAATGGGGCATTGCATTTTATTATCCCGCCACCAAAGCACGGACTTTTCTCAAAGAGATCGCCAAACTAAGCGTTGTGCCCGTAAAAGCCGAAGAGTTCTGGCGACGTGGAACAGGACACTATAAAGCGGCGCGTTATGACGAAGCTTTGAAAGATTTCAATGAGGCATTGCGCCTTGACCCAAAATTGATTGTTGCTTATTTCAATCGCGCTCTGACGCATGAAGCCAAAGGCAACTCTGATCTGGCGCTTAAAGATTACGAGGCGGCTTTGAAAATTAATCCGAAATATGTAAATGCTCATCTCAATCGCGGCGTGCTGCTCAAAAATGCCGGTCGAACGGGCGAAGCCTTAGATGCTTATTCAAAAATCATTGAAATTGACGCTAAAAATGATAAAGCCCTTTTCAATCGCGGCTTGTTATATCTGGAACGCCAGGAGCCGGACGCCGCTTTAAAAGATTTCGATAAGGCTATCTCTTTCGAGACGGGGCAGGCCATTTATTATGCTAAGCGCGGTGAAGCGAACTTCACTGTCGGCGACCATAAAAAAGCCCTGGCCGATTACAACAAAGCCATAGCTATGGCGCCCGAAAAAACTGATTATTATCGTAAGCGGTCAAAGGTTCATGCTGCGATGGGGCAAAAGGCCTTGGCCGAAGCCGACGAAAGCAAAGCCAACGAGTTGGAAAACTAAAAAGAGAAAATTGAAAGGCGGAAAACTTGATGCCAGCCCCAAAAAACCTGATGCGAGTCGTTTTAACTGTTGCTTTGCTTTGCCTTTTCAGTCGTTCGGGTGGGGCCGAGGAATTTCCAAAATATGAAGGATATGCGCCTGCAACCGAAGCGATGCGCAAATGGAAAGCAGCCGGCAATCATGTGCAAATCTTACACGCGGCGAACACAGCTTTAATCTGGGCCAAAACCGATGTCGAACGCGCTGATACTTTGCTGTTTGTAGCAAGCGAGTTAGTTGATTACCAGGATCCCAGGCCCGATTTCTTTCATGTGCGCCGCGAAGGAGATTTAGAATCGGCCCGCAGAAGATATGGGGAAATATTGAAATTGCCCGCTGCTTCGGCGCAGCAAAAAGCTCAAGCGCAACTGGGTGTAGCAGAGACTTATCGCCTGCAAGCGAAGTTGACTTTTAAAGCTGAACACATGAATGCGGCGCGTGAAGGCTACGTCAAGGCGTTGGCATTGCCTGAGTTATCGCCTGAGGCGCGGAGCGAAGCCTTGCTCGGCAAAGCAGAAATGTATGCTTCACTAAACAATTCTTTAATTCCCGTGCGACGTGAGGAAGTGCAAGCAGCTTTGGCCGATTATAACCAGGTTTTAGCCATCGAAGCCGCCCCTCCCACAAAGAAAGCGCAAGCCTTGCTGGGCATTTCTGCCATGCAGGATTATTTAGAGCAACCACAGGAAGCTTTGGCGGCTTTGAAGCGTGTTCTGGAAATGCCGGGCGCGACTATCGCGCAGAAAACACAGGCGCTTTTTACACAGGGTCGCCAGCTTGCCGTTTTAAATCGCCGCGAGGAGGCGCGGGCGGCATGGGCACAAATCATTGCGATGGAAGGTGCTGAAGCTCTTCAAAAAATTAATGCGCATCGCTTGTTAATCCGCTTCGATTTGCAGGATAAAAATCTTGCTGCTGTGCCGGCTCAGATCGCGCAAATTAATGTCTTATTAGCAGGCTTGCCGGACGACAAAAAGGTGCAAGAGCGCAAGGCCAATGCTTCGCTTTTGAGCAGAGCGGGCTTTCCAGCTTTAGCCCGCACGGAATATGAAGCTGTCAGGCAAATACCAGGCGCTTCGGTTTCGGAAAGCGCTTTAGCTTTGCGTGCAGTGGGCGCCACTTATGAAGAAGAGAAGAACTATGCCAAAGCGCGCGAAGTGTGGGAGACGGCGTTGCTCATAAAAGACGTTTCTCCGATGCTGCAAACTATGCTGCTTGAAGACATCGGAAAATCTTATGCCCTGCAAGGGCTTTATCCCGCAGCACGCGGCGCTTATCAGCGCTTGATAGCTTTACCAAGGCTCAAAGAGTTAGCATCCAAAGAGATTTCCATTGGTGAGGCGTGGCTGCTTATCGGCGATAGTTATCTGGCGGAGAAGAATTACACCGAAGCGCGCAGGGCTTATGGCAAAGCAGAAGAGGGTGGCGAGGTTATGAAGGAAGAAGCGCAGAAAAAGCTACAACTTCTCGAAGCACAGCAGAAGGCCGGTTAAAAAGCGACTCTTTTGAAAGTGGGGTTTATCTATGCAGAAATTTCTATCTCTTGCTTTAGCAGGAACATTTGCGTTGGCGACGATAACCAATCAAGTTGCTGCCGATCAGGCGACTTATGTCACCAAAGAGCAGGCCGAGCGTGCCATCGTGCTTCTAAAAGACAAAGGCGAAATCAAGCATCACTGCCCGCATTGCGATGACAAATCCATTCGTCCCGAAACCATCAAGTCCGTTGTCGCTACGCAGGTTGGCAATGGAGAAAACTGGGAAGTCAAAGTGAACGGCAGCGGCATTGACCTGGCGTATGTCTATTTTTCTGCTGCTACGGGTCAATGGAAAAACGTGGCCGCTGAATTGAAGATTGAAGTTGATACGCCGCAATTTCTACCGGTTGCCGCGCCTCCCACTGCCACACCCGCCACTCCCCCGGTTGCGCCTCAAAGCGTGCCAACTCAAACGCCGGTTGCGTCTGTGGACGAATGGGAAACGGGCGGCACTTCGCCACAGACTTCAGGCGAATTTTTCGCGCGCGGCAACGAGTTTTTTCGCCAGAGAAATTACGATAAAGCCATCGCTGATTTCAGCGAATCCATAAAAAAGCGCGAAGATAATGCGACGGCTTATCTGATGCGCGGCGCGGCGCATATCTACAGGAAAAATTATGAGACTGCGTTAGCCGACTTGAATAAAGCCTTGCAACTCGATAGCTGGGAGTATTTAACGCACTTTCGCCTGGGGGAATTGTATGAAGTGCAGGGCAAAAAAGAGTTGGCGCAGCAAGAGCGGCAAAAAGGCACGGCGCGCATGGCGCAAAAAGCGCCGCCGCGCACGGCTCAGGAGTTCTTAGAGCGCGGGCAATACTTGGATGAGCGCGGCTACTGGGTGGATGCCGTTAAATACTACTCTGGAGCCATCAAAGTGGATGCAAACTTTGCCCCGGCTTATGAAAAACGTGCCGAGGCTTATGACGTATTGGACAAGCTCGACGTGTCGGACAAGCTCAACGAAGCCATCGCCGATTACAACCGTTTTATCGAATTGCAGCCGGAGCGCGTTCAAAGCTATGTGCGGCGCGCTTACCTTCTCGAAGATGCCGCACTATTGGGCGACGGCAAAAAAGATTATACCCCTGACTTGTTGCGCGACTATTCTGAAATCATCAAACGCGCGGATGCCTTTGAATGGAATCCTAAGCCTCTGTATGAGGCTTATACGGGCCGTGCCGAGCTTTTATACAGGCAAAAAGAGTGGGACAAGGCCATCTCTGACTATACAGCCGCGTTGAAATTGAAACCCAGAGACTCCGAAGCGTTTTTGGATCGTGCCCAGGCCTGGGCCAACAAAAAACAATACGATAAGGCGATTCGTGACTATGACTATGCCCTGGTTCTCAACCCCAAAGGCCCCGGTATTTACAAATTGCGCGGCGAGGCGTATCAAGCCTTGAAACTTAAAGACAAAGCTATTGAGGATTTCAACAAAGCCACTGAACTAAATCCTAAATATGTTGACGCTTTTTTCAAACGTGGTTTTCTATACGGTGATTCCGGGGAATATGATAAGGCCATTGATGATTACACCAAAGCTATTGCGCTCGACGCGAAAAGCGACGCGTATTTCAACAATCGCGGTGTGGCTTATATCAACAAAAAAGAGTGGGATAAAGCCATTGCCGATCTCGATCAGGCTATCAAGTTAAACGAGAAGAACGCCAATGCCTGGAACAATCGCGGCGTGGCTTACCGGGGAAAGGAAGAGTGGGACAAAGCTATAGCCGATTACACGCAGGCCATTGCGCTGGATGCTAACTACACGCAGGCATACACCAATCGCGCCTGGGTTTATCGCAAGCAGAATAAAAACGATTTGGCCGAAGCCGACGAGAAGAAAGCCAAAGAAATCCAAGGCAAAAACGCGCCGACTCCGGCCACACCTCCGCCGGCAGGCAATTTCGACGATGACGACGAATTCTTCTTTTAAAGCTTGAATCGAAATAACACATCAATCACCATGAAAAAACTGATTCTTTCTCTGTTATTGACGGCTTGTTTCATTCTTGGAGGACAAGCGCAAGAACCGGCTGTTTTGCAGGCCCAATTTAACGAAAACATAGGCCGTGCGCGCCAATATGAAGACAAGCAGCCCGGTGTGGCGCTGGAATACTACAAAAGAGCACTTAAAGCGGCTCAGGACGACGTGCAAAAAGCCGACGCGCAACTGGGCATCGGCAAAACCACACCATTGCGTCCCAAGGCTGAAGCCGGCTCTAAAGGCGATAACCCGGCACGCCTGGCCGCTTTTCAGGCTGCATTCGATTTACCGGGCGCGAGTGTCGTGCAAAAACTCGAAGCCCGCATCGGCATCGGTCAGACACAACAATTTGGTTTTGAGCAATACGAAGCGGCCTTAGCGCACTTTGAAGCCGTTGCCGGAGATGCCGGAGCGCAAGCCGACCAAAAAGGCCGCGCTATTCTGGGGAGCGGCGAAACTTTGATGTCACTTAAGCGATACGACGAAGCGCGCACGCGTCTCACTCAATTTTTGGCTGCTAATACAGCCCCGACAACCGATGCCTGGCAAAAGGCGCAAAGAACATTAGCCCATCAACTCATTGCGCGCTCTTATTTGCAGCAAGAGAACCCGCGCATGGCCCTGGTCACTATGAAGAAGGCCGTCGCGCCTACCCTCCCGGATTTGGAAGCATCGCAAGCATATTTAAGCTACGGCGACTTTTTTCGGGGCGAAAAACAACCGGCGTTAGCGCGCGCGCTTTATGAAATGATTCCGACTTTGGCCAATGCTCCAGGGCAGGATAACGGCAAGGCTTTAGTGCAAATCGGCATGACCTATGCCGATGAAAAGAACTATGGCAAAGCGCGCGAAATATGGAGCTTCGTTCCTGAAACGCGCGGCGCAGCCATTAACCACATTGGCGATGGCTGGTATTTGATTGGTTTGTCATACAGCGAAGAAAAGAACTGGGACAAAGCGCGCGAAGCCTTTGGCAAATGGCGCGATGCGGCTGACCTGCCTACCAAAGTGCGAGCCTGGGAAACCATCGCCTCGACGTTTTTGGAAGAGAAGAAGTATGCCGAAGCGCGCAACGCCTTAACTGGTATCGGCTCGTTGGGCGCGAACATGGCTAATCTCCATGACAAAACCCAACTCAACTTGCGCCAGAAGATCGGGACGGCGCAAATCTATCGTGCAGAAGCTAACTTCGCTCAGGCCGCCACGCTTTATAAAGAAATTTTAATGGTGACGCCGATAAGCGATAGCCAACCGTCTTATTATCATGACGCGCATAAACAGGTCAAAGCCGCCGCTGATCTAATGGCCAAAACACCTGCCTCAATGGACGCAGCTTATGCCGTTTACGAAGCATGGGAAGCGCACTATCCTTACAATTTCAACAAGGGCGAAGCCAATATGGCGATGGGCGACATCTTAGCCGCACAGGGTAAAAAAGAAGAAGCCAAAGCCAAATACCAGAAGGTTATTGAACTGCGCAAGACTTACGACGAGGCCAAAATCGCCCAACAAAAAATTGATAAGTTGGATGGCAAAGTCGCCAATTGAATAACCATCACATGAAGATCGCGGTCTTTAGCACCAAAACTTACGACCAGGAATTTCTGGATGCCGAAAATGCTGCGCTCGGTTTTCAAATCACCTATTTCGAGCCGCGCCTGACCCTCGAAACCGCTTCATTGGCACAAGGGTTTGAGGTTGTGTGCGCTTTTGTCAACGATCAATTGTCGCGACCTGTTTTGCAGCAGTTGGCTGATGGCGGCACCAAACTGATCGCCTTGCGTTGCGCCGGATTCAACAATGTAGATTTATTTGCCGCACAGGAGTTGGGCCTTACCATCGCCCGCGTGCCCGCCTACTCGCCGTATGCTGTGGCTGAACATACGGTTGGTTTAATCCTCACCCTCAATCGCAAATTTCACCGCGCTTACAACCGTGTGCGCGAAGGCAATTTCGCTTTGCAAGGCTTGCTTGGCTTCGACTTGCACGGGCGCACGGCGGGCATAATCGGCACGGGGAGAATCGGCGTTCTTACCGCAAAAATCTTGCGCGGTTTTGGTTGCGAAGTATTGGCTTATGATCCGTTTCCTAACACGGAAATTGAAGCTCTCGGCGCGCGTTATGTATCGCTTGATGAACTTTTTGCACGCTCGGATATTATTTCGCTGCATTGCCCACTGACACCTGAAACACATCATTTGATTAACGACAATTCTCTGAGGCAAATGAAGAATGGCGTGATGCTGATTAATACCGGGCGCGGCGCACTCATTGATACGCAAGCCGTTATCGGCGCGTTAAAAAGCGGGCGCGTTGGTTATCTGGGCCTGGATGTTTACGAAGAAGAAGCTGACCTGTTTTTTGAAGACTTATCCGACCGCATTATTCAAGACGAAGTGTTCCTGCGGCTTCTCACATTTCCCAATGTGCTTATCACCGGGCATCAAGCATTTTTCACTAAAGAAGCTTTAGGCAACATCGCGCACACCACGCTTTCCAACATTGCCGCCTGGCAGAGTGGAAACGGCACTTTGCATCAGGTGAAAGCCGAAAAAACTTAAGATTAGCCGTGTGCATTAGCGGGTATCTATGGTTTCCTTAAAGCGATTCCACTTTCAGGAGACAATTCATGGCACAGATTCCCATCGGCGTGCAGCTTTATTCGGTGCGCGAGGATGCAAAAAACGATTTGCCGGGCGTGCTCGAAGCAATTGGCAAAATGGGCTACGACGGCGTTGAATTCGCCGGTTACTACGGCCACGAAGCCGCGCAAATCAAGCAGTGGCTGGATGACAATGGTCTTAAATGCTGCGGCACGCATACCGGCATTCAAACCTTGCAAGGCGACGAACTGCAAAAGACGATTGACTTCAACAAAACGCTGGATAATCCCTATCTCATCGTGCCCGGCCTGGGGCGTGAATACACCGAGTCCCGCGAAGCATGGCTCAAAACCGCACAGATTTTCAACGAGATTTCAGAAAAAGTGCGCGCTCAGGATTGCTGGGTCGGCTATCACAATCATCATACGGAATTCACGCCGCTGGATGGCGAAATGCCGTGGGATACTTTTTTCGGCAATACGGATAAAGCTGTTGTGATGCAGCTTGATTCGGGCAACGCCTTGCACGGCGGTGCCGACATAGTGCCGTTTTTAGAGCGCTATCCAGGCCGCGCCCTGACCGTGCATTTAAAGGAATACGATTCCAACAATGATAAGGCGCTGATTGGCGAAGGCGATGTGCGCTGGAATGAAATCTTCGATCTATGCGAGCGCAGCGGCAACACGCAATGGTATATCGTCGAGCAGGAAAGCTACGCTTATCCGCCGATGGAGTGCATTGACAAATGCCTACAAAAACTGCGCGAGTTAGGAAAGTGATTTAACCACAGAGGACACAGAGAACGCTTTGGCCGCGAGAAATCGCAAAAGAAACAAAAAGGAAGCAACTATTTCTGGTTTTGCGATTTTTGTGTCTTTTCGTGGCTATCTTTTTCTCGTGTCCTTTGTGTTCTCTGTGGTGAATTAAAATGGATATTCTTTCACGCCTTCAATCCGAATTTGGCGATGTGGTTTCGCCACGCATAGCAGATGAAACCGATGCCGTTGATGGCGTGCAGCCACAAGCCATCGCTGCGCCGTGCGATGAAGAAGCCGCGCAGGCTTTGGTGCATTGGTGTGGGCGCGAATACATCGCTTTCGTGCCACGTGGCGGCGGCACAAAACTGCACATCGGTGCGCCACCTACGCGTTGCGATTTAATTATCTCAACGGAAAAGCTAACGCAGATTTTCGATCACGACGAAGGCAACGCGACGGTGCAAGCAGGCGCAGGGATTTCCTTAGTGAATTTAGACGCGGAGATGAGAAAGCGTAACCAGTTTGTGCCACTTGAAGGTGAAAATTCTACAACGCTCGGCGGCACAGTCGCGACAAATCATTTCGGCGGCTCAAAATTAAAATATGGTGCGCCTCGTGATTTAGTGACGGGGCTACACGCCGTTTTAAGCGATGGACGTTTAGTAAAGGCTGGAAGTAAAGTTGTTAAAAACGTCAGCGGTTACGATTTAAATAAATTGTTTATTGGCTCCTTTGGCAATTTGGGATTGATTACAGAGGTCACAATCCGATTGCGTCCTGAATCAGAGGAAACCTTGTATTGGTCTTCGGGATTTGCTACGTGGCAAGAAGCTGAGTCACAGGCATGGAAGATAATAAACAACTCATTTAACCCAACTATGCTTTATGTGCATTGGAACAGAACTGGCGCGGTGGTCAATGCGTTTTTTGAAGGCGGAAAGGAATCGGTTAAAAAACAGGAAAATCAACTTATTGAACGGGATAGTGGATTCAGTTGCGTATTAGAAGAGCCGAATTACATGCTATCGTGCCATTTACCACTACAAGCGGCCTCTAAGTGGGCATTATTAGTTGGAGAAAACGGCGCGGACGAAGTGTATTGCGAGTGTGGGTTAGGCATAGTAGAAGCTGATTTTGAAAATGTTCCTGATATTGCTTTTCTTCGTGCCGAAGCCGAAAAACTCGGTGGTTTTCTAATTGTAGAAAAGGCGCCGGTAGAAATGAAAACGCCGGAGTTAGTGTGGGGCCAGCCGCGCGGTGATTTTGCTTTGATGAAGAAACTGAAGCAATCGTTTGATGCGGCTAATGTGTGCGCGCCGGGGCGATTTATTGGCGGGTTGTAAGGCAAAGAGAATGGTTTGAGGGCGTTGTCATTCCGAGCGGCGGTTTCTTGCCTCAGCAAGAAAACATAGCCGAGGAATCTTGATTTTGTCGTGCGCAAATAAGATAAGATTCCTCGATCCTGCCCAGAGGGCGCCCGCTCGGAACGACAAAACTCTACATTTTATGGCGGTTTGTGAGGCACATTTAGCTTGATTTCGGGCACCGATTTGGCTATAATAAAGAGCACACAAAGCCTCCTGCGGCGTGCGTCACGTCCGATTACTGCTTTGAGCCTACACTTACCATTAGGGGAGTCCAACTTCCTTGCCGGGACTTTCGTTGCCGATGCCTTTACCGGCTTTTCCCTCGCATGAGGGATGACGGTAGCGAAGCGAGGGTAGGAAGCGGCGCCCACCTGCGAAAAGCGGGTTCAAAAGCTTGAAGACGAACGGCGTTGCGGGACTTTGTGTTTTAATTTCGATTAACAAACGCGGAAAGCCAATTGTGCTTTTCGCGTTTTTTCTTTTTCAGTCAAACTGGCAAAGGGAAACAAGTAACCAGCAACGAGAATGCCTCTTTTTGACGATAACGCTTCTGTAAATTTGTCCTTACCCTTAGCCGCGCGAATGCGGCCTCGCTCGTTCGATGAATTCGCCGGACAAAAGCATCTGGTGGGTGACAAAGCACCGCTTCGTCGCGCTGTAGAAGCCGACCGCATTCCCTCCTGTATCTTCTTTGGCCCGGCGGGCACGGGCAAAACCACCTTAGCGCGTTTGGTCGCCACATTATCCAAAGCGCACTTTGAAGAGTTTTCGGCAATTACGGGCGGCGTAGCCGATGTGCGCAAAATCGTGGCAGCTTCCAAAGAGCGCAAGGCCATTGGAACGCGCACGGTTTTATTTGTGGATGAAATTCATCGCTTTAATCGCGCCCAACAGGATGCTTTTTTGCCGCACGTCGAAGACGGCACCATCACCTTGATTGGCGCGACGACGGAAAACCCTTTAGCCACACTCAACACGCCGCTATTATCGCGCTGTCGCTTGTTCAAGTTTGAACCGTTAGACGATGAAGAGATCATTCATTTGTTACGCCGCGCCGCAACGGATGAACGCGGTCTGGCCTCGTTAAGCTTGCAAATAGAAGAGGCCGCTCTGGAACATATCGCGCGCATGGCATTGGGCGATGCGCGCACGGCTTTAGGGGCACTCGAAATGGCTGCCGATTTAGCTGTAGAAGGCAAACTAACCTTAACTTTAGCCGAAGAAGCGATTGGGCGGAGAGCGCTCGATTACGATAAAACCGGCGATAATCACTATCACATTATTTCGGCTTATATTAAGTCGCTGCGTGGCGGCGACCCGGATGCGGCGTTATATTGGATGGCGCGAATGCTGGAAGGCGGCGAAGACCCGATGTTCATCGCGCGGCGCCTGGCGATTCAATCGTCGGAGGATATTGGTAATGCCGATCCTCGCGCCTTTTTAATAGCGATGGCGGCTTTAAACGCGGTTGAAAAAATCGGTTTGCCCGAAGCGGCGATACCATTAGCGCAGGCAACTGTCTATGTGGCAACGGCGCCGAAAAGTAATGCCAGTTATGTGGCGTTACATCGCGCGCAGGATGCCGTAAGGAATCAGCCGCCGGCAGTTGTGCCGATGCATTTGCGCGCGGCGTCACTGCGCGGGGCGCGCGAGCGATTAGGCGAAGGCATCGGCTATGTTTATCCGCATGACCATTTGGGGCATTTTATAAGGCAAGAGTATTTGCCGCCCGGTTTCAAAAGCGAACCGTTCTATGAGCCAACTGAATTGGGCTATGAAGTCCATATCGCGCGCCGTTTGGCGGCGTGGTGGCAGGATGATCGAGCCAGCAAAGGCTCAGTCAGTGAAGAGCAGGGAAAAGGCGAAACGGAGGAAGGCTTATGAGTCTGCAAGTCAACAGTGAAAATGTGGGCGATGTGACGGTTTTGGCCTGCACTGGCGAGGTGGATTTGGGCAATGCGCCGCAACTGCGTGAAGCGTTGGCGTCGGTCTTCAATGAAGCGAAACCGCGCCTACTTTTGGATTTAAGCGGTGTGGGGTTTATGGATTCAACCGGCATCGGCATCATGGTCAATGCGCTTAACCTTGTCCGCGAGAAAAATGGTGCCTGCGCTTTTTGTGGACTTCAGCCGCGTGTGCATCGCATTTTGCAAATCGCCGGCTTGCTGAATGCTTTGCCATTGCACGATACCCGTGCGGGAGCGTTGCTGACCCTGAGCGGGAATACAAAAAATGGCGCCAGGAACACGGGGGATAAAAGCGCCAGTGAAAAAGGTGCCGGTGATAATCTCAGTAAAACCCGTTTAGCCTCGGATGCCTCATAAAGTGGCCTTGAGCCGGAAAGGAGGAACTGCACATGATGAGTTCGCAAACGCGCAAGCCTGCGCGCAAGTCCGCTAAGAAGACTATGACTAATGAAGTAACAAAAGCGGCCAAAAAAACCTACACCCAAACACAAGCCATGCCAATAGCCGCAATTCCCGAAAACGAAGGGGAACAGGTTGAAATTCGTATTCCTGCCGACGCCCGTTGGGTGCGTCTGGTGCGCCTGGGAGCAGCGGGAGTTGCCAGCGTCTTGAATTTTTCCGTAGAAGAAATTGAAGATATCAAACTTGCTGTCTCCGAAGCCTGTAATAATGCGATTTTACATGCGCAACCAATCCATACTTCCCAGAGTGAGCCAAGACCAACCATCCTTATAACATTGATTCCCGCTCGTGATTATTTAGAAATCCGCGTTGAAGATCAGGGGCACCTGGCGAGGGAAATCACTTCGCCGTCCCCTAAACAGAAAATTTCTTCATCGTCTTCCGATTCCTTGCCCGTAGGCGGGTTGGGATTGCTCATTATGCAAACGGTTATGGATGAAGTGCGCTACCACACAGGCGATGACACAAATACCAAATTGTGCATGATAAAATATCGCCGCCCGGCAGAAGGTCAGGCAAAACGCTAACAGGTAGCTAATAGGCAGCCTTATTGAAAAGTAATCTTCTAACACCTCTTCTTTCATTGTGAATCGCTCCACTCGCCCTGCATTATCTTCGTCAAAGCCAACAGAGAATTTAACTACGGAAAATTCTCTGGAAAAATCAAAGGCGCGCAAAACCAGCACAAAAAATAGTGCGAGTAACAAAGCGCTAAAACGAGAGCCAAGGGCCAGCAAAAAAAACACTGGTGAAAACGTATCGGCAAGAAAACCTCAAAGCGCAACATCGTCTGCTTTGCCCTCCGAATTGGAGGCAGCACTGCCAGAACTGGCCTTGGGTGGGAACAGCGAAGGCGCAGCGGATACAGCGTTGGACGAGATAATCGCCAGCGAAACAACGGACAATGAGATTAAAGATGCCTCTGAGCAAGCAGTGGACGGTTCCGTTTCGGTATCGGCTTATCAAGAATTTGAAACTACGTTTGCGCGTTGGAAAAAGAGTGGCGACCCGGCCCTGCGCGATCAATTGATACTGATGTATCGTAATCTGGTGGTGTCCCTGGCACGACGCTTTTTAGAGCGCGGCGAAATGTTCGATGATATTGTGCAGCAGGGCACCATCGGCTTAATCTATGCCTTAGACCACTTTGATACAGCGCGGGGCGTGCGGTTTACAACTTTTGCCACGCCCGCCATTTTGGGTGAAATTCGCCGGTATTTCCGTGATAAAAGCTGGGGTATTCGGGTGCCGCGCCGGATGCAGGAGTTGCATCAAGTTATTAACCGCACCATGGAGCAGCTAACTCAGCAATACGACCGCGCGCCGACCTACGCTGAAATTGCCAACGCTCTCAATTTGCCTGAAGAGGATGTCATCGAAGTCGTGGAAATGGGGTATGCGGTAGATCCGATGTCTTTGGACGAACACGCCCCCAGTGAAACGGGCCTTATACAATCTACATTAGGCGACACGATAGGAGAACTGGATGCAAACCTGCAAAAATGGCACGATTGGGCGCCGCTTCAGGCAGCCCTTGAAAGCCTGCCCGAACGCCAGCAGCACGTGATGCGCGGCATTTATTTTGAGGGGCGCAGTCAGGTCGAGATCGCCCGCGCCCTTAATGTTTCGCAAATGTATGTCTCGCGCGCCCAGCGCCGCGCCCTGGCGAAATTGAAAGAAATTCTGCGCGAAGGTGAAATGTAGCAACGGATATGTGACAGTTCGACTAAATTCGCTATAATAATTCGGGCGTTTCGACGTTTTATTGTTAGCCGATGTGGCGGAATGGCAGACGCGGCGGACTTAAAATCCTCTGTCCGAAAGGGCGTGCCGGTTCGAGTCCGGCCATCGGTATTTCAAAGTTAAGAGTTTTGAGTTAGGGGTTTTGAGTTAAAAATTATCCTTATCAACTCAAAACTCTTAACTCAAAACTCTTAACTTCCCGTGCCTTACTCTCTCGTTTTAGCTTCGTCGTCGCCGCGCCGCGCCCAACTTCTGCAAAGCGCGGGCATTCCCTATACACTCGCCCCTGCGCCATTTGAAGAACCTCCACCCACAGCGGACGAGGAAAAGCAACCATCGCAATTTGTAGAAAGGTTAGCACGCTGTAAAGCTGCTTCCTGCAATTGGGAAAAGTTGCCGTCTTTAAGCGGCACTCCTCTGGTTTTAGCCGCCGATACGATTGTCTGGCATGAGGGAAAGATTTTAGGCAAGCCGCGCGATGAGATGGAAGCACGCGCCATGCTGGGCAGGCTTTCAGGGCAGTCGCATCAAGTGTTCACCGGCGTCTGCCTGCGGCAGAGAAATCAAGAAACGAATGCTGATGAATTCGTGACGGCGCATGAAACCACGCGAGTGAGCTTTCACCATCGTGAAGCCGATTGGATTGCCCGTTACGTGGCTAGCGGTGAGCCGATGGACAAAGCCGGAGCCTACGCGGCACAGGGAAAAGGTTCGTTCTTGTTGGCACGCATTGAAGGCGACTTTTCCAATGTCGTCGGCTTGCCGCTGGGCTTATTAGGCCGCTTGTTCGATGATTGGAAAATAAATTACCAAAGTTGGTGGGATAATAAATTTTGAATTTTGAGTTTTAAATTTTGAATTGGCTGCCTCCATTCAAAATTCAAAATTTAAAACTCAAAATTCAATATGCTGTGATTAAACGATTTTTTGGACGATTCTCCCAGGACATGGGCATAGACCTTGGCACAGCCAACACGCTGGTGCATGTGGCCGGGCGCGGCGTGGTGCTGCGCGAGCCATCGGTTGTTGCCATGGATTTGCAGACCAATTTGCCACGCGCCGTGGGTGAAGACGCCAAATTGATGGTAGGCCGCACGCCCAGTCATATAGTTGCAATCCGCCCTCTCAAAGACGGTGTTATCGCCGATTATGAAATCACACGCGACATGCTGATTCACTTCATACGGCGCGTGCATCGCGGTCATCGCTTCGCTTATCCGCGCATCATGGTCGGCATTCCTTCGGGCATTACCGAAGTCGAAAAGCGCGCTGTAATTCAGGCGGCCAACACAGCCGGCGCCCGCGAGTCGCGCACCATTGAGGAGCCAATGGCAGCCGCCATTGGCGCCGGATTGCCGGTCAGTGAACCAACCGGCTCAATGATTGTGGACATTGGCGGCGGCACCACTGAAGTCGCTGTCATCTCTCTCGGCGGCATCGTGACCAGTCGCAGTTTGCGCATCGCAGGCGATGAAATTGATGAGGCCATCATCGCTCATGTGCGCCGCTCACATAATATGCTAATCGGCGAGCGCACGGCAGAGATGCTGAAAATTAGTATCGGCTCAGCCTATGCGCTGGGTGAGGAATTGGCAACGGAAATCAAAGGCCGCGACCTGGTTAACGGGCTGCCGAAAAGCGTGATTATCACCTCGCCGGAGATCCGCGAAGCGATTCGCGAACCGGTGCGAGAAATCGTTGAAACTGTCAAAGCCACCTTAGAACAATCGCCGCCTGAATTAGCCGCCGATATTATGGAGCGCGGCATTGTGTTGGCCGGCGGCGGTGCTTTGTTGCGCGGCCTCGATCAACTTTTGGCGCACGAAACGCAAATCCCCGTTCACGTCGCTGATGACCCTTTGACATGCGTAGCCCTGGGAACCGGCGAAGCCGTCGAAGCCTGGGACACCTGGAGCCGCTCCAACCATGCGGTTTATGGAGCAAGTTAAACCAATTTTGAGTTTTGAGTTTTGAATTTTGAGTTAATAAGGCTTCTTTAACTCA
>DASWNL010000579.1:0-9528 GCA_036399215.1 Abditibacteriaceae bacterium | reverse complement strand
TACTTTTCGCCCTTTACCAATTTTGTTTACATCGCCTCACATGACGGAATGAATAAGCTATTTCAATTCATCTCCGTATAAATTCAACGTTTCATTACCACTGATCAACTTCCACACATCACGCACCTGGCGAAAGCCGTTATGCATTAAAAATCCGGCATCACGGCCATAGCTTTTGATGCCAAGAACATAAAAATTCGCCTCGCCGGTTTGAAGCAAAGCCGGATCGTTAATTAAGTAGCTCCAGCGGTCTCTCGCTTGTTGTTTCACTTCTTCATCCTGCACTTGCTGTTCAGCGTAGCCCGTCGAAAGCCCGATACCACTGCGCGCATTATGGGCATTCAATTCAACGCCCAGTTTGAGCGGCGCCCCCGTTGCGGGATGAACAGCGACTTGCAATTCGCGCCATAGCGCGTCATCGGCCCTAAAGCCGGTGTGAGCGGCTATGTTGTCACAAGAAACAATTTTGCGTTCGTCGTTGCAGTCGAGCAGCACTTTGAAAGCGCCATTCTCCTGCGCTATCTCCTGCACAACCGTGCGCGGTAAAAAAGTAACGTTCGGATGCGCGATTAAAGCATTAGCCGCTTTGTGCAAACGCGCCCGCGTGGTGGATGTATCATTTTCCAAAAGCGTATAAGGCGCGCCGTGCAAGGGCACGTTACGACGCACAATCCACGTCAGACGCGTATCCGGGTTTTCTTCGATCAGATCAGCAATCGCCAAAAGCGTTGAAGCCGCTGAATGGCCGCTACCCACTACCAGAGTGTGTTTGCCGCTAAAACGGTGGCGCTCACGACCTGAAATATCCGGCAGGGCGTAATCAATCTGCGCGGCAAGTTGTCTTTCGCCCAGGCAAGGCACGCCACCGCTGCCCATATAATTGGGCGCGTGATAAACGCCGGTTGCATCCAGAACAACTTCAAAATGTTCAATCCATTCTCGCTGCTCATTTTTTAAATGCAAGCGAAAAGAGAAATCGGCACGCTGCGCCAATCCATACAAGCCGTCCGAGTCAAGAAAGTCGCTCTTCAGGCAGCGTTCGAGGGTCAATGAAATTGCTTCAGTTTGCGTATGAATCCTGCCGCGCAATGGAGGCAGTAGGGAGAGCTTTTGAACGTAAGCCGCTAATTCATCACCGCTCGAATACTCTTCGCCTGGTGGTAGAATCTCGCCCTGTTCACGTAACAAGCGCGCAGCCAGGGGACTGCGGTTGCGGCCCCATTCGGTGAAGACCTGCACAAAGCCCCAGCGCCGCACGTTATCAGCAACTTCGCCACGCTCGAACAGATGCACATCAAAACCGGCAATAGCGCCATAAAGCGCGGCTTCGACACCAATCGGGCCGCCGCCTATGATGGCAATGCGTTGAGAAGGTTGATTAGACAAAGTGAACTATGGCGTGCTGAGGGATTTGGCCCATAGTTGCTCGACACGCGCCAGGTTGTTTTTATTAACGGCTTCATCGGGAAACTCTTTTGCCAGAGTCCGCCAAACCATGACCGAGGTTTGTAAATCGCGGCTTTTTTCCGCGGCGTGTGCATACCGACGCCGCAGCATCTGCGACGGCTCATCTCTGGGTATAAGCTCCAGAGCGCGCTTATACAGCGATGCGGCGCGCTTCGTCATCTTGCGCAGATCGAAGTGCTGTGCTGCTTCGTCCATCATCTCCCAATTGTTGGGATTAGCGGCCACTCCCTGCTCGACTATAGCCGTTGCTTCGTCGCCTTTTTCACTACTCCATAAAAGCCAGGCAGCCACACCGTAAGATTCGACAACATCCGGCTCAAGAGCGATGATGGCACGATGGCAGGCAATAGCGCGCGGATAATCGCCGTCATGAAACGCCTCATCAGACTTACGCAAGAAGAAATCGTAGTTGCTTTCGCCACCACCAAAAGGCCGCGCGTTTTGAGCGTGTTGATGCTGATGTTCCTGCTCATGACTGTGCCCCGGCGGCCCGTCGTCCGCTTGCACATTCGACATCACGAAGAAGACCGCAAGGGTCAGGGCGCTACTCATCAAAATACATCTCATAAAACCTCTTTTCAACCTGCAGGCTTCTCTTCTAAGTTGCGAGTTTCCGCGACAACATAAGGCGGCTTGCGCTGTGATTCAAAGTAAATGCGCATATTCATCTCGGCAATAAGGCCTAACATGAGCAGTTGTAATGCCGCCACGAAAAACATAATGCCGACGTAAAATAAGGGGTTACGATTGATGCGTTCATCGGCATCCAACAAGCGCGATGCGATGCAATAAAGCCATGAGATCGTGCCGATAGCAAAAGCCCACAATCCGGCGCCGCCAAAGAAATAGATCGGCTTGGAACCGTAACCGCCCAAGAATTTGACGACGAGCAAATCGAGAATTACCCGAAAAATGCGACTCATTCCATACTTGCTTTTGCCTGCGATGCGCGGATGATGATTCACGGGAATCTCCGTCACGCGCGCCCCAACCATCGCTGCGTAAGCCGGAATAAAGCGATGCATTTCGCCGTATAAGTTCACGTCTTTAATGACGCTCGAACGATAAGCCTTTAGCGAGCAACCATAATCGTGCAAATGCACGCCGGTTACTTTGGAAATGATGTGATTGCCGATGCGCGAAGGGAATTTGCGAATCTCGCTATCCTTTCGCTTCTTGCGCCAGCCCGATACTACATCGTAGCCTTCATCAAGTTTTGCCAACAAACGCGGAATATCCGCCGGATCATTCTGAAGGTCGGCATCAAGAGGAATGATAACTTCACCCTGCGCGTAATTCATGCCTGCCGCCATCGCCGCTGTTTGCCCGAAGTTACACCGGAAGCGCACGACCTTAGCGTGTTCATCGTGGGCGGCAATTTCAGAAAGCAATTCAAACGAGCGATCACGGCTGCCATCGTCCACATACAGGACTTCGTAAGGAAGATTCAATGCTTGCAGCGCAGCGTCAATTTTTCGGTGCAACGGCGCGATGTTCTCTTCTTCGTTATAAACCGGCACTACCACAGAAATTTGCGGCGCCTTATGGCTAAAACTCCCCGTCCCGTTAGATGAGGCTAAAACACGGGGCATGTTCACTGGCTCAATCACGCCCAAAGTATAAGCGTGTAGCTCAAGATTCGGCATCTGATGACGCTTGAGGTTCTACTTCAAGGGAGCGGGGACTGAGCCAAAACGACAATAACCGCGCGCCAAAAAGCAACATTGAACCTAAAATTAGCGCCGGAAGATGAATTAGCATAGTCAATGGAAAAGCAGGGCTGACGCCTTGCATATTTGCATAATCCACGAGTTGCATTGCAATGTTGTTAATCTCACGAATGAGCATAGTAGCGCCAAACAAGCTCAGAGCTACACAAATAACCTCACGCGGATGCCAACTCGATATTTTTTCGTGTTCCTGCCCACTGGCGATCAGAGAACGCCCCAGACTGACGGCGAACACCCAGAGGAAAAAAGCAAATGAAACTTGCAGTGTAAAAGGCAACACCCAGGCTATCCAGAGCGGCCCGATAGAGGTCGCTGATCCCTGCGAAAAAGGAGAAAACATATAGATTACCAATCGAAACGAATTGGCAATCGTATGCACGGCCAAAAGGCGCACACAGAGCACGGCGAAATCTAATTTTGTCATCGGCTTTCGCGCATCCACTCGATAGTGCGGCGTGCGCCGTCTTCGAGGGAAACTTGCGGCTCAAAATTTAAAAGGGCGCGTGCGAGGGATAAATCGGCACAGGTGACGCGCACGCCGCCACGTTGGTCGGGCCGCCATTCAATTTTGGCCCGTCTGCCGGCGGCTTTTTCCAACACTTCCAGAAGGCGGCGTAGTTCTACCACACGACCGCCGCCAACATTGATAATCTCAAAACCAAACTGCGGCGCTCTTTCAAGAGCGGTTACAATGGCGCGAACGGCATCATCCACATAACAAAAATCGCGGGCGGTTGTGCCGTCGCCATGTAAAGCGGCCTGCTCATCGTGAAGAACCGCGCGGCTGAACTCGCCAAAGGCACCATTAGTGCGCTGGCGCGGGCCATAAACCGTAAAAAAGCGCAGGCAAACTAAAGGAAAATCGTAAAGGTAATGATAAGTGGAAGCTAAAAGTTCGGCGGCGCGCAGCGTAGCACCGTATGGCGAAGCAGGCTGCGCGGCGGCATCGTCTTCGCGGTGCGGCACGCGGGCACCTCGTCCGTAAACCGCTGCCGAAGAGCCGATCACAACAGGGGTTTTTGCAAGGCGCGCTTTTTCTAAGACCTGCGCTGTGCCGGTCAGATTTACATCGCAAAACAGCACCGGATTTTCTATGGAAGCGCGCACGCCGGTGCAATGCGCCAGATGCACTACACGGTCAGGCCCGCACTCTTGCCAAATACTTTGCAAAACTGCCGTATCGCGCACGTCACCGGATACAAAATGAAAGTTTTCGTATTGCTGTAGTAGAGCGACATTATCCGCTTTCTGATCTGGAGCAAACGAAGCCGCTGCTGTTAAATTATCCAGCCCCCACACTTGGTTCCCGTCACGGAGCAAGGCCTCGCAAACATGCGAACCAATAAATCCGACACAGCCAGTGATGAGAACATTCATTTTGGTGGTGAGGTGGTGAGGTGGTGAGGTGGTGAGGTGGTAAATTCAATTCCACTACCCCACTACCCCGCCACCTTACTACCCGTTTTCTCTCAGCGCTTCCACGGTGTGCCGCACTCCTTCGCGGAAGCCGACTTCAGGGCGCCAATCCAAAACTTTACGGGCACGGGCGTTATCCAGGCAAATCTTTTTCACTTCGCCGGGGCGTTCGGGCAAATACTCCGGTTCTTCCGGGCCACTGCCGACAGCAGCCCGCACGGCATCAAAAACTTCACGCGTGGTTGTTTCCTGTCTCGTGCCGATATTTACGATTTCATTATCGCCTTTGGTGAGAGCTGCACGATTGGCATTTACCACGTCACCGACAAAAACATAATCGCGCGTCATCGTGCCATCACCGAAGATTTTGCAGGGCTTGTTTTCCAACAAAAGTCCAGCGAAGATAGCAACCACGCCGGCTTCGCCATGCGCCGTCTGGCGTGGGCCATAGACATTGGCATAGCGTAAAACAACAGGCGTAATACCATGCAAATTCGACCAGATGCGCAGGTAATTTTCGTAGGTGAACTTGGTTAAACCATAAGGCGATTCGGGGCGACAAGGATGCGATTCGACAACCGGCAAATACTCCGGCTCGCCATAAATCGCGCCGCCCGTCGAAGAGAAAATAATGCGCTGCGATCCTACGCGCACAGCGCTAAGAAGCACGTTCAAGCCGCCACCAACGTTGACCTCGGCATCATAAACCGGATCGGAAACGGCTTTGCGCACATCCAGTTGCGCGGCATGATGAGAAACGGCATTGGGTTTAAAATCATCAAAAGCGCGGGCCACGCCGTCGGCATCACGAATATCGGTTTCATAAAACTTAGCCTGGGCCGGAATGTTATGACGAAAGCCAGTGATCAGGCTGTCGAGAATGGCGACTTCATGGCCGTCGGCCAAATACGCATCGGCGATGTTGGACGCGATAAAACCGGCTCCGCCCGTTATGAGAATTTTCATAAATGTCCTTTTTGCAGCACCTGAGCAGCGCCGGTAGTTTCAATCAGGCGCCTATTTGTTGTCAACGATTGGCCGGCAAGCGGCCAACGAACAAAGGCTTGTCTTGTGCAGGACGCGGGCCTATGAAAAACTGCGCCTGTTGCAAGCAAATCTACTCTGTTTTGCTCCGTGGCAACCAAATAAATTTCAAGGAAAGCAAAAGTAATGGCAAGCGTAACTCTTAAAGGTAATAACGTGGAACTCAGCGGCAATCCGCCGCAGGTAGGCGACAAAGCGCCCGATTTTGAACTGACACAAAGCGATCTCAGCAAAGTTTCGCTGAATGATTCCGCCGGCAAAGTCCGCATCATTTCCGTTGTGCCCAGCATTGACACGCCGGTTTGCTCGATTCAAACCAAGCGTTTCAATCAGGAAATTGACAACCTGCCCGAAGGTGTGGTGGCCTATACGGTTAGCGTGGATACACCCTTTGCCCAAAAGCGTTGGTGCGGCGCTGAAGGTGCTCAAAAGATGACCATGCTCAGCGACTACAAAGGCGGCAAGTTCGGGCAGAATTGGGGCCTTTACATCGCCGAGCCTCTGGGCGCCTTAGCCCGCGCCGTTTATGTTTTGGACAAGGACGGCACGATTGCCTATCAGGAACTGGTGCCCGAAATCGCCCAGGAGCCGAATTATGAAGCGGCTTTAGCCAAAGCCAAAGAACTGGCCGGTGCTTGAAGAATTGAGAATTGAGAATTGAGAATTGAGAAACGCCGCGTGGAATTTCAAATTTCACGCGGCGATTTTGTTTTATAGATTTTGATTTAATTCTCTAAGAAACAGTTTAAAAAGTCGGGATCGAAAGGTTTACTTTGGAGCAAAAGACCTTAGTCATTCCCGCGCCGGGCGCCCTCTGGGCAGGTGGAATCCATCTGTAATCCATAAGTTTGCCTATCTGTAGCGTGAGATGAGGAACATTGTTGTGTCTGGATTCCACCTGCCCAGAGGGCACCCGGCGCGGGAATGACAAACCCTCTGTTTCACTTTGTCTTACGTCCATTCCTGCCGTTCCTAACCTTGCAAACTGTTTCTTACTCCCCATCTTTCTTCTTCTGATAGCGAATAACGCCTTCTTCCGAGCCTTCGCCGACAAAAACAAAACCATTCTTTTCTAAGAGGCCGATTGAAGCAACTAATTCAGGAAGCGTTTCGGCGATGACACTTTGCGCCCCTTGTGTAAAAGCCCACTTTACTAAAGCCGCTAACGCTTCACTGCCATAGCCTTGCCTTTGAAACTCCGGCAGCACGGAGTAACCAACCTCAGCGCATCCCTGGTTGTCGAGTTGTCCTTTAAAACCGCCGTTTCCAATCAAAATGCTTTCGCTCTTTGTTTCACCTTCTGCGCCGCGCTTTATGAAATACCACATCCACCAACCAATCTGCTCTGGTCGCCCTTCAAGTTGGCGCAGCGTGTAAGTCATGGTTTCTAAATCGTTAAATCCGGGCGGCCAATTGGCGGGCACGCCTGCCCCCAGCAGAGATGACAGCAAAGCGCGGTCATGCATTTCGGCCCCCACCATTTCCGGTGTGGCTGCAATAAGAGTCAGGCGCGGCGTGGTAATTTTGAGATGATTTGCTGGTGAATCGCTCATATCCCTACTCAATTACAATCTCCGACGGATTGATGTCTACTTTGGGAAACTGCGGATTCATCTTTTCCAGAGCGGCAACAACAGCCTCAGCGACAGCGATGTTACGTGCCCATTTCTTGTCGGCGGGCACAAGGTGCCAGGGCGCGTGCGTCGTGGAACAATGGTTCAGCACATCTTCATACGCCTGTTGATAATCGTCCCATAAGGCGCGCTCTTTGAGGTCGCCAGGGTTGAATTTCCAATGTTTTTCGGGGTTATCAAGACGCGCCTGTAAGCGTTCTTTTTGCTCGTCTTTGGAAATATGAAGGAAGAACTTTAAAATCGTAACGCCGTTTTCCGCCAGCATTTTTTCAAAGTTGTTGATTTGCTCAAAGCGCGCCTGCGCCGTTTCTTTATCAATAAGTTTATGGACGCGCACGATTAAAACATCTTCATAGTGCGAGCGATTCCACACGCCGATGAGGCCGCGTCCCGGCACTTTTTGATGCACGCGCCATAGATAATCGTGATCCAGTTCTTCCTGGCTTGGCGCCTTGAACGACGTAACCTGCACGCCGACGGGATTAATACCGGTTAAGAGGCTTTTGACAGCGCCATCTTTGCCGCCGGTGTCCATCGCTTGAAAAACAAGCAGCACGCTGCGCTTGTCTTCGGCATAAAGCCGCTCCTGCAACTCGCCAAGGCGCGCTTGCAAAGCGGCCAAGCGCTCGAAAGATTCCTCTTTGCCCTTATAATCGCCGGTGTCATCAGCAGCAATCTTTGCTAAGCGCACTTTCTCGCCCGGTTTCACCTGAAGCAAAGCGGTTTTGCGGTTTTTCATGGTTGTTTCCCGTCTATCTCTGGTAATTTAGCGCGCGCTGCCGTTGCTTCGGCATGAGCAGGTTGCAATTTCAAGGCTTCATCAAAAGCTACCCGTGCTTTTTGCGTTTCGCCTCGCGCTGCGTGAATAGCGCCCAAATGATACAACAAATCCGGCAAGGAGTCCTGTGCAGTAAGCAACTGTTGCGGGCGATGTTTTCTGGCATCGGCGATGGCGCGTTGCTGTTCTTTCAAGGCTTCATCATAGCGTTTTTGCTTGAACAAGGCCCAGGCTAAAGAATCGCGTGCCGTAATCGCCTGCGTGTAGCGTAAGAGAGGCTGTTCGGAGGCTTTGGCTTTTGTGATTTGCTGCTCCCAAAGTTCGAGCGAACGGCGAGTCAGAGTTTCAGCTCTTTCAAACTCCTGGGGCGTTTGCCCTTTATCAGCCAGCAGGTAACCGGTATTATTGAGAAAAAGCGGGTCTTGCGGTAAATCATCGGGCGGCAAGAGAAAAGCTAAGCGGCTGTTCGCCTCTTGATAAGCCTTTTCATCACCACGCCCCTGGGCTAGCAAAGCGCGATCATAGGTTTGGCCGATGACCATGCCACGTAGCGCATTCTTGAAAATGTTGCCTGCCGGTTCCTCATTGGGCCGCGCCGCTTGTTGTGTGCAACCACCCAAAACAACCACCGAAAAAAGCAACCCAGGTAAATACAATCTTGAATCAAACATTTAAACGCGCCCTTCGCGCAAAGCCGCCGCCAAGCCTTTGATAGCGCGCTCGATATGCTCGCCACACGCCTGATAGGCTTCCAACGAGCCGCCAATCGGGTCGAGAATATCGCCCGGCGCCTCGCCAAATAATTCTTGTAATTCAGTGGCGACAATGCTGTTCGACGTTTCCTCGCGCGATGCATAATCGCCTAATATCAAGACTTTGCTTTGCGGAAACCGCGCTTGCAATTCGCTGGCGTGCGAGGCCGTCATGGCGATTAGGTAATCGGCCCCACGCGCTAAAGTATCCGTAATGCGTCGCGCGCGATGGTTTTCCAAATCCTCATTCCAATTTTTCGCCACGAGGGCGCTGTGCGGTGAAATCGGTGCGCCATTGGTCGCCGCCAGACCCGCCGAAGAGGCCCTAATACTCTTATCTCCAAAGCGGCGCCAGGCGGCTTCGGCCAAAGGCGAGCGGCAGGTGTTGCCGGTGCATACAAAAAGCAATTGCATGATAAATGTTGAACGTTTCGTCGCAGTGTCACGCGAAATCTGTGCCTCAGCAACGCCTCAGCAATGCGCCGACAACAAAACACACCTTAAAATCGGCCATAATTAAAGACTATTTCAAAAGTCACGGCACTTAACACCTGCCCACTTTTGAAATAGCCTCTAAGAATCGGTTTGAGAAATCCATTAACTACTATTTTTGGCTGTAATAGGAGAACGGTCATCCTGAGCTTGCGAAGGATCTCTGCTCGGTAGATTGTATTACGCAGAGATCCTTCGCAAGCTCAGGATGACAA